>JAKAHW010000093.1 GCA_021825285.1 bacterium | reverse complement strand
ACCCCTAACGGGCAGATGAGCAGATTAAGCGTAGTATATCACAAAATTTTGAGGTAAGTTAGTGCTTGACAACTATCCCTATTTGGATATATACTATCCATATATTGATAGTATGAAATCTTCTGAATTACCTCTATTTGAATATGAAAATGACTTAATTAGAATCCCTACTGGCAAAAATCTTTCAGAAAACACTTTATCAAAATTACCATCATCTTCGGAGTGTTCGGAAGGTATTTATGAGCAGGTTAATTATTATTTTCAAAACCAAGACCTAGATTTAAGAAACATTGATTTCATGCGATCAATCTTAGGAGAAACTTCAAGTCAAATAGATGACTTCGAACTTTCTAATTACGCAACTGAAGTTCAGTGTCTGGTTGATGAATGGGCAGATGAGTTTGAAAAACAATTATTTAACTGGCCATTACAACAACTACTAGGAATAAAGTAATATGCAAGTTACCGATCTTACTCTTTTAAAAAAAGCAGTCATATACCTTCGTGTTTCTAGTGAAGAACAGGTTGAAAACTTTTCTCTAGGAACGCAGGAAGAAATTTGTAGAAGAGAGGCTCAAAATAGAGGTTATGAGATAACCCAAATCTTTCGAGAAGAAGGAAAATCGGCAAAGACTATTACAGGTAGGCCGGAACTCTTAAATCTCTTGCAATACTGTCGCAAGAATAAGCACGAAGTCGAAGCCGTAATAGTTTATAGATTAGACAGAATTTCCAGACAAACCGCAGACTATCTTGCTATTCGAAAAAAACTATTTGATTATGGGATTTCTTTGACCTCAGCAACCGAACCAACAGGAAATTCCCCAACAGAAAAGCTTGTTGAGACAGTTCTTGCAGGATTTGCACAGCTTGATAACGATGTTAGGTCTGAAAGAACTAAAAACGGTATGAGAGCCCGATTTTTATCGGGGCTTCTAACTTTTAAAGCACCGCTTGGATATATAAACGAAGGAGGATATGGCCTTAAGGATACTGAAAGCTTTGACAAAGTTAAGAAGGCATGGGATCTGATGGCAACCGGTACGAAATCCTTAAAAGATGTTTCCACTTATCTAAATACACAAAACTTAACTTATAGAAATCGGCCATGTTTTTTAAGACCTACTACACTTCAGAGAATGTTTCGTAATAAATTTTATATGGGAATACTTATCTCTGAAAAATATCCCGAAGAAATAAGAGGACAACATGTCCCTATGGTAACGGAGGAACAATTTTACAAAGTACAAGCTATTCTTGATGGAAGAAATAGAACAAAATTTTCGGTTGTAAAATACAATCGAGACAATGAGGAATTTGGCTTAAGAAGGATAATGAAATGTGGGGATTGTGGAGGAGTATTTACCGGTGCATTTAGTAAGGGTAGCACTAAGAGATACGCATACTACTTCTGTCGGAACAGATGCACTTCAAAATCAATACGTGTACACGTATTGGAAAACCAATTTAAAGATTTTCTTCAGACCATCAGACCTACTGAAGCCGGCATGAAAGTATTCTCAAGTTTTATGATAAAGACTTACAAGAAAAGAACAGCACTGGTCTCAAAACGTAAAATGATAGCAGATGAGGAACTTAGAAAACTTTATGGTATGCGCCAGCAATTAATTGAAAAAAACTTAGCAGGAATTTATTCCGACGAGATATTTAAGGAGCAAAATAATATTGTGGAAGGAAAAATAATTGAGGCACAAACCGCAAAAAATGATGAAATACTGACTAGATACAATATCAAAGAATTATTAAATTTTACCCTTGAAAAGCTTACAAACCTGGGGAATTCTTACGAATCAGCCTCACTCATTCAAAAACGTGCCTTAATTAGTTCGATATTTGCCTCCGGAGTCGAATATACCAAAAACCAAATTTCGAACCGTGGGTTTAGCCCGCTATATCAGTCTATTCTCGACTTTCAAAAGCAGGGTGTCTCCTTAGGTGACCCCACAGGAATTCGAATCCTGGTTCCCAGAATGAGAATCTGGTGTCCTAGGCCACTAGACGATGGGGCCGAATGTGATTATTTTAAGGCATTCGAGCGTGGTTTACAAGTTTGTTGATTCCCAATTGTTGTATTGTATAATGATTTCATGGTGGACAAATTTCTTCTTTCGGTTGTTATCCCCTCCTATAATGAGCTGGCAAATCTGCAAAAAGGGACCTTGGATAAAGTAGAGCATTATCTTGAAAGAAGCGGGTATGATTATGAGGTTTTGGTTGTTGATGATGGGTCAGATGATGGGAGCCGTGAATTTGTTGAAAAATTTTCCCGGGAAAACAAAAGATTCCGTTTGGTTGAGAATGGTCACACGGGAAAAGCAGGAGCGGTAACAAACGGAGTTTTGCAAGCATCCGGAGATTATATTTTATTTACCGATATGGATCAGGCGACCCCAATAGAAGAGGTGGAAAAACTTCTTTCTTTTAAAGATGAATTTGATATTGTTATTGGTTCAAGAAATAATACCAGACGCGGAGCACCTTTCTCAAGAAAAGTAATGGCGAAAGGGATGATGGTTCTAAGGTCAATATTAGTCGGAATTCCTGAAATTAAAGATACACAATGCGGATTTAAGCTTTTCAGTAAAAAAGCAGGACATGATGTCTTCTCTAAATTTAAAACGGTACATGGAAATTTTAAAAAAATAAGAAACTCTTCGGTTACGGCAGGGTTTGATATTGAGCTTTTATATATTGCCAAGAAAATGGAGTACAAAATCAAGGAAATTCCTGTAGAGTGGCTTTATGTTGAGACAAGGCGCGTAAATCCTATTCGCGATTCGGTGGATGGTCTTTTTGATCTTCTTAGAATCAGGAAAAAAATCCTAAAAGGTGCATATGCATAAAAAACTTCTAATATTTTCTTGGAGCGTAGCTTCGTTACTTCTTCTTGTTTATTCTTTCACGCAAATTGATTTGTCCCTAACTTTTTCTCGGGTTTCAGTTTGGCAATACATCCAAAAATTCATGCAATATATAGGGTATTATATGCGTCCATTTTCTACTTATTCAGTTATCGTAATTATTCTTTTAATGATTGGTTTGTATGTTTGGACGTTAATAAAAGCAGCAAAAGGAGATTTGGATAATAAAACTTTTTGGAAATTTTTTATTCCCGTAAGCGTTATTCTGTTTTTTTCATACAACGCTTTTTCTTATGATTTTTTCAATTATATTTTTGATGCAAAACTTGTAACTTATTACCATGTAGACCCGCATCAATTCCGCGCTTTGGATTTTTATCGCGACCCCATGCTTTCTTTTATGCATTCCACTCACAGGACTTATCCTTATGGGCCAACTTGGATTTGGCTTACGGTTCCTTTTTCATTTTTAGGAGCTAACTATTTTCTTGGCACTTTTTATCTTTTCAAGCTTTTAATTGTCGGAAGTTTTGTTGGATCGGTTTTCTTTTTGGAAAAAATCTTAATCCTTGTAAAATCAAAAAAAGTTTTGTTTGGAACAGCTTTATTTGCCTTAAACCCTTTGGTGTTAGTCGAATCAGCAGTGTCAGCTCACAACGATATTGTTATGGTTTTTCTTGGACTTGGAAGCCTCTACTTTTTGTTGAAGAAAAAGTGGATTTTATCAATTGTTTTTCTAATCCTTTCTATAGGTATAAAATATGCAACCGTACTTTTGGTCCCCTTTTTCCTTTATGTAATATTTAAGAATTTAAAAAAGAGCGAAGTTAACCTAAGCATTTTGTTTAATCTCATTTTTTTTGTTATGTTGTTGGCGGTTGCTGTTGTATCCCTTGCGTCAGGTCAGAATAAAAATCCTGAATTCCAACCATGGTACTTACTCATAATGCTTCCGTTTGCATCATTCCTTGCCCCAAGAAAACTTGCCGCATTTTTAGTAGTGTTTATTTCCCTAGGAGCTTTGGCTTCTTACATTCCATATCTTTACAATGGTGAATGGCCAAAAAATATTGTGGATCTAAAACTTATCCTTTTAGGTATATCATTTGTTTTTGGTTTGGTTTTTTACTTTACGCAAAAACTCCTACCTTCAAAGAGCTGAATATTTTTGTATAATCTATTTATGAAGTTGTTTAAAAGATACAAGTTGGAAATTTTAGCTTTCATCCCCTTTCTTTTTGTCTATTTTTTTACAAGGCTTTACAACATAACTTCTCTTCCGCTTTTTACCGATGAGGCAATTTATACGAGATGGTCACAAATTGCTCGGTATGACGCTGCTTGGCGTTTCATTTCGCTTACGGATGGAAAACAGCCATCTTTTGTGTGGTTAGATATGCTTTTTATGAAATTAATAAACGATCCTTTGCTTGCCGGAAGGTTGGTGTCGGTTTTCGCAGGTTTATTGGGGTTGGTTGGGATATATTTTTTGGGAAGTGAATTATTTAAAAACAGAAAAATTGGAG
>JAKAHW010000092.1 GCA_021825285.1 bacterium | reverse complement strand
AAGTCGCTCCTTGTGATTTTTTTAATTACATCTTTTTCTCCTGCAATATCCCAGCCCATCGGGGTATCTCCATAGAGCAAAGTTTCAAACACGTCACCTATTTTCCTTGGCGGGGTATCTTCGTAAAGATTTATTTCCTCCAAGATTACGCCTCTTTCCTTATCAATCTCTCCTGAATCCAAAACAAGATTGGCTAGCATGTCCGAAATGATATCAAGCGATAATTCGACTCTATGGGCAGCAGATTTTATGTAATATCCGGTAAATTCTTTACTTGTAAAAGCGTTGCTCTCAGCACCTGCTCCGTCAATTAGCGAGGCAATTTCTAAGGCTGTTGGCCTTTTTTTCGTGCCTTTAAATGCCATATGTTCCAAAAAGTGGGAAATTCCGTTATTTGCCTTTTCCTCGTAGCGGGAACCTGCGCCTACCATAACCATAGTCGTGGCGCTTTCTACCTCTTTTATTGGAATGATTACGACATTCATTCCGTTTTTAAGCTTCAGGTGGTTATAATTCATTTTGTCTTATCTAACAGAAAGAGAAATTTTTAATTTGTCTTATCCTAATTAGAAGATTCAATCATTATCTCACAGCAATTGTTGCCTTTCAATACAAAATTGTGTAAGAGAATAAAAAAAATAATAATTACATTTTTTCAACAGTTTCTATTCCGAGAAGTTGAAGGCCATTTTTGAGGACTTGACCTACTGCTTGAGTGAGGCTTAAACGAAAGTCCTGATTTTGGCTTCTTATAATTTTGTGTTTTTGATAAAAAAGGTTATATCTTTGTGAAAGGTCAAAAAGGTAATTTGCCACCAAATTTGGCGAATAGGTTTTTCCCGCGCTTAAAGCCACTTCTTCAAATTTCGTTAAACTTCTTAGAACAGCCTCCTCTTCCGTGTTTGGACCGGATTTACCAATTTCCAAACCCTTCTCCGCAGCTTTACTTAGCACACTTTGCGTCCTGACGTATGTATATTGAATATATGGACCGGAATTCCCATTCAAGTTTATTGATTCATCAAAAGAAAACGTAACGTCTCCTCCTATATTTGATTTTAAGAGTGCATATTTAACCGCCGCAACTGCAATTTTTGAAAGCGTTTCCCCACCTACTCGCTCATAAGTTTCCTTTATTTTTCTTTCCGTTTCGTCCAAAAGCCATTCTCCCGTGACGACATCGCCAGTTCTTGATGACATTTTGCCGGAAGGCAAACGAACCATTCCGTGAGAAATATGCTTTGTTTTTTCGGCCAATTCAGGCTCAATCATTGATAGAGCTTTCAGCAAAACTTTAAAGTATTCGTTTATCTCGTTTCCTGTAACAATCACCGACAGATCATAGGCAAAATCCTGATATTTTGTGGGTGCCAAACCTAGTTCCTTTGCTTCATAAGTCGGTAAACCCTGCGAATTTATAAAAACCCGTGTGTGGAGTCCTGATTTCTCTTTTGTGAAAATAACCGAACCTTGATCCTCGGTAAATATGTCTCCAATGTGTTTCTTAACAATCTCCAGACCCTTTTCTCCCGCTTCCGACTCGAAATATAGGCGTTTGAACTCGGTTCCAAGCCTCTTATAGATATCGTCAAAGTATTCCAGGCTCCATTTTTTCGCCTTTTCATAAATTGGATAAATCTCGGAATTTTTTTCGTAAACCTTTTTGTTTAAACTTTCTATTTCTTTCTTGGCAGCCTCATCTGCTTCATAGGCGCGTGCTCCTGCTGCATATGTTTCCCCTAAAAATTTCGAACGAACTGAAAGCGGCTCGTTTTCTAACTTTTTAAATTCTTCTTTTCTCTTTAGGATTCCAAACAACGCTTTTGCCACATGAAGACCCACATCTCCCTGATAGCAAACTCTCCAAACATCTGCTTTCTGGTATTCAAAAAGGCGCGCGAGACTTTCACCAACAGTATTACTATAAAGATGTCCTATGTGAAATTCCTTTAGTGGATTGGGGTCGGTAAATTCCACCATTACTTTTTTGTTCTCAAACAAATTCCCCTTCCCGTATTCGTCTTTTTCGGAATTAATTCGGTCTAAATTTTCCAATAAATATTGTTCTGATAAATAGAAATTGATAAAACCGGGGGTTGCCGCTTCAATTTTTTTGCAGACGTCCCAACCTAAAGAATTAAGTTTTTCGACAATTTCGTTTGCCAATTCCATAGGGTTTTTCCCAAGCTTTTTTGAAAGTTTCAAAGCTATATTTGAAGAATAATCCCCTTTTTCTAAATTGGAAGAAACCTCTATCTCGCCTTTTTCAGAAATGTTTAAGCTCAAAAGAATTTGGCTTAAACTTTCCTCAATTTTTCCTTTTGCGCCCATAGGCATATTTTAAATTGAAACAACCAAATAAACAATCCACGAAAAAAGCGGCTCCGTACAAGAACCGCTTTTCTCCTGGTTTCACTTTTTGTGGAACAAAAAGCTTTTAATTTTGCCGCGCCTATCGCTAGCAAAATATGTTTATTTAGTTGGGAGTGTGAAATCTTTAATTTGAGCTACCTCAGTGATTGTGCTGTTTGCTTTATCCCACATTCCTTTAACCCGGATTTTATCCCCGGTCTTTATGTCGGAAAGAGAAATTGTTTGCTCTTTCCTGTTAACGAACTTCGTAGTTCCGGAAACCGTTACGGTTTGGTCGCCTCTATTAAGAGTTGTTATTACAAAGCCACTCGTGCTTACGCTTTTAACAGTTCCAAAAAATGTTCCCTTCCTCTTCATTACGGAGAGATCGCGGATCATTGTTGCCTGGATTGTTGTTTTTGCATCATCGGTAAAGCTTCCCCAAACGTTGACTTTATCATTTACCGAAATGTCGGAAAGCGAACCATTACCCCAGAAATGACGTCTGAATTTTGTATTTGAATCCGTATTTACGGTAAAGGTTTTCCCGCTCTTGGTCACAGTTAACGCAGAACCGCTAACGGAAGTTACTTGTCCGTCAATTATTGAAGCCGGAAATTTTCTTCCTGCTTTAGCTTGAGTTCTAATTTCTTTCTTATCCTCTTTTTCTTGTTTTGTTTCCTGCTTAAGCTCTCGTCTATCTTCTCCAATTTCTTGCCTAATCTCTGCTCTTGGGCTTACTGCCATTGCAGGAGCTACGTTTGCTTGAATAAAAGCCAAGAAAAGAAGCGGATAGGTTAATTTGCTTAAATTTTTCAATTTAAATTCACCCCCTTTCAAATTTTTGTTAAATTTCGTTTTCATGTTTTTTGCTTACAATAATATATACGAAGGATTTGCTCGAATTGTTTCAAGGAGTATTCGGATCAAAGGTTACATTGATTTCCCTTTCAGAAATATTTCCTTGTGGGTCATTTGCTGCTATCACAATAGTATTCTGTCCTTCGTCGAGCTGTACCGAAGTTGAAAAATTTCCGAATGCATCCGCTTTTAATTCTTTATCATTTACAAAAACGTCGGCATTTGACAAGGTTTTGCCTGAAACTGTTACGGTTCCATTTTTGACCGTTGAATTATTTTTTGGAGAAGTAACTTCAAGAGTTATTTGAGAAATATTTTTAATGGAAGATGGAATTTCATTCGTTTGCCCATTTTGTGAATCGGTTATCTCGCTGCCTGAAGAGCTAGTTCGAGATTTTGTCTTATTCAAATCAAACAAACCTATTCCGAGTAATACCAAAATTATAATTACAAAAGGGACTAAGAGAAAGTTCTTCTTCATAGTAATATATACGGAAAAACCATTTAAATTGTTTCATTCGCCCTCAAATAAACAGTTATTGCGATCTTTTTGAGGCTAGAGCTTTAATTCGCCTTTTAATTTTATCCATATTTTTTATTGTAAAAAGCAGTACAAAAACAAGAAATAACGTAAACAATATTAACAACCCGAATAACTCAAGCGGTGCTTCGTGATAAAAAGTAGAGATTACATCTGAAATGTTTTCCCGTATTGTTTCAAAATCTTCCCTAAACAGCACCAGGAGATCAAGTGTCTGTTGCTCATAGTAAATTGAAAGAATTTTATAAACCAGATATACCACAACTGAAGATCCAATTAAAACCAGGAAGAAGTATTTTATAATATCCCAAATTGTCCTTCTTTTTTCAAAATTGTAGATTCGTTTTAAAATTTTATTTTCTAACTCCATATTCAAATTTTGATTTTTTGCCGTACGGCATCTTTTGCTCTTCTTATTAATGTTTTGACTGTATTTATCGGTTTTTCGATTTTTTCTGCAATTTCCTGATATGAATAACCCTCTTCAAAATATAATTGTAGCACCTGTTTGTACTCGGGTTTTAAATCTTTGATTAAATATTCAAAACCAAAACCCTCTTCCTTTACGTCCTCCGCCATTTCTTCATCCAGCTTCGAATGAGTTTTATTCTTTCTGAAAAACTCATTTATTTCGTTTTTAACAATGGTAAAAAACCATGGATAAAATTTTTG
>JAKAHW010000091.1 GCA_021825285.1 bacterium | reverse complement strand
GAGATAACAAAAAGAGCATTGAAAAATTCTATTTCAACGAGATGTTTTAATTCATCGTTTGAATATCCTTCTTTTTCAGACAGAATATCAAGCAAAACTGCGGCAATTGCACCGTCAACATTAAGAATTAAATTTCCTTTTTTGGCAACCGTAATTTTCTCAACTCCTTTTGCAAATTTTGTAAATCTTGCACTTAACCTTTCCGCATGTTTTAAAATCTCAGAAACTCTGGGGTCGGGCAAATCAACCCGGTATTTTCTGTGGCCGATTCCTGAAATATATTTTTTTTTGCTTGCAAACTCTTCGACGAATTTTGCAGCATTTTTATCGGATGAAACTCCGTCAATCCAATTTCCTGCTGCCTCATTTATTGCACCGCCGAATCGCGGCCCTATTGTAAGTAACCCTGCTGACAAACTTGAAACAAGATCGCGTCCCGCACGTGCAGTAATAATTGTATTAACCGCTCCGGACATGTAGGGTCCGTGATCTACTAACAGACGCAAGACAAAATCCACAAATTCTTCTAATTCTTTTGATTTTGCTTTTTTCCCAAGAAGTATTGAGGACACAATATATGCAAACGAATGATTTTTTGAAAGCGATAAAAGGTCATCTCCCAGAACCATTACTTTTCCGTCTTTATCGTAAGACAAGCTGGAAGAAATCAAAGCAGCTTTTCTATCCTTCATTGGAATCATTTTACTACTTTTGCGAGAAGCATTCTTTGAAGGCAATTTTTGAAGCATTGTTACAAATTCTGAAAAAGACTCCGCTACGTTTACACCGGCTGCTTTTAAAGCATCTCTTTTTGCCCTTGCTGTTTCTTCTTTTGTTGCTGCCATTGCTTTTGCATGACCAAATTGAGGGGATGAAGGAAAAATTTCAGCAACAATTCCGGCAATATAGCAGTAAATCGGTTTCTTCACTTTTCCTGTCTGAATTAACTGAATTACTTCATATTCATCAGTTCCTCCGAGTTCTCCAAAATAAACAATATGCGTGGTTTTACGATCTTTTTCTGCTGCTAAGAATGCTTCTTCCGGTGTTGTTATCGGAAATCTTTCTCCCCCAAAATGAAGACTAAAAGAAAGTCTTTTCCCTGCATTCGAAAGAATATTTATAAGTTCATTTGTCGTTCCGCCTGACGCTGAAAAAACAGCAACGCTTCCTTCCTCAAAAAGTCCTGCTTCAAATAATTGTTTTGTTTCGACTCCTCCAATCGCCCCGATTTTTAGGATATTTGGGATAAAAATTCCTACGCTTGCGGGACCTACCAAAAAAATATCTTTTGAGTCAGCAAGTGCCTTCAATTCCAAAGCGTGTTTTTCAGGAACATTTTCAGCAAAAAGAACTCCTCCAACTAAGTTTGGCAAAATTTCAAGAGCCATGACAGTTGACGTCAAAACTCTTCTTCCTGAAGAAAGATTTAAGAATAAATTTATTTTTTCTCTTTGTTTTATTGAAACTCTCTCAAATGAGGAAAAAACAGGAATTAGAACTTCTTTTGTCCCGAAAAAGTACCGCTCGAAACGTCTTCCTGAAGCAATTATTCCCTTCACCGTTGGCTCACTTCTTCCGGAGTGGAAATCAAAATCCAAAATTGATTGGATTATGGAAGGATAACTTCCGTAAGTTAAAATGTTGGGCTCAATTTTTCTTAATTCCTCGATATTAATCATAAACCTTAAATTGCAGCAATCGCCTGCTTAACAATCTCTGTCAAAACAAGTTTTTGGTCATTTACCGAACCTAATAACTTTTCTCTTGCGAGAAACTCTTCCATTTTCTCCAAACCCTCCTCTTGATGAGGTCCTCCCCGTCGGACGAAAACCAAAACTCCGCTTTTGGCTAAATCATTTTTTACCTCATCAAGTGCTCTTATTATTCCCCGAAAAGTAATCCTAACATCTGTGAAATTTGCCACACCTCCGGCAATAACCAAAACTTTTTTTGGAGCTTTAGATTTTAACAACAAACTTAGTAAATTTTTGGTATAAATATAAGTTTCTTCTTCTGTTGGATTTCCTGAATATTCTCCATAATTTGCAAGTAATTTTCCTTTCCCAAGATTTTTGACCTCATCTGCCAACGCGACGCTCACACCTCCGCCGGACAAAAGCATAAAAATTGCTCCATCAGGATTTAATACATCCAGCTTTAAAGATGATGAGCTTTTTTCAGAAAGTTTTAGGATATTTTTTTCTTCTTCCGTTTTATTTCCAATTCCATGCTCACGGAAATCTGAAGTTTCCCAAGCTTCGGCGAAAAATTCGGCTGCACTGTCCACTTCTCCGGCAACATCCAACAAATAAATTGAATCCTCAATAATAACCATCGGATTTATTTCCAGATATGAAAAATAAAAGACATCAAATGCTTCTACAATTTTCCCCAAAAATTCAGGATTCAAACCTAAATCTTGAGCAATATTTCGAATGTCACCTTCATCTTTAATTACTAATTTTTTTACTTTTTCTTGGTGTTCTTCAATATTCACCCCGCCTTGTTTTGAATACCAGCAAACGGTTCCAAGCCGCGTTCGTTGAAGCGATATATAGCTTTCCGAACTTTCATCGTGGGGAATGTTTTCTTCAATAATAAGATACCTGTATCCTTTTTTTTGAAGGTTTTCGATTGCTGTTTTTATTTCAGAAACTGTTTCTAAATCTAATAAGACTAAACCCTGCTTAAACCTTTTCTTGACTGCCTCATCAACTTTAACAACATAAATTTTTCCATCCTCAAAAAAATCTTCAACTTTTGAAACGGTATCATTTTCCGAGTCGTATTCTAAACCTTTGTATGGAAGACCCAAAAATCCTGTAAGAAGTTTTTTCGCGGAGACTTCAGATAGTTTTTTCCTCGCCATTGTTTAATTTTACCCAAAAAAACTTAACTTTGCCAGGAATTGATATAATAAACACAATAATGAATATAAAGATTGTTGTTTTTGTTCCGAAAAGTCATCTTGGTATAGTCTTAAAAACTATGGGAGATGCCGGTGCGGGAGTTATCGGAAATTATACTCACTGTAGCTCAACCAGCAGAAGCGTAGGCCGCTATTTACCCATGAAGGGAGCACATCCAACCATAGGAGAAGTCGGAAAGTTTGAAGAAGTTGAAGAAGAAAGAGTGGAAATGATTTGTCCAAAAGAAAAGGCAAAAGAAGTAATTACTGCCATGAAAAAAGTCCACCCTTACGAAGAAGTCGCTTTTGACATTTATCCATTACTTGAAGAATCGGAACTATAAAATTGTCAAAACGCTATTACGCGTTCACTTGGCCGGAATTAAAGTAGTTTCCTACTTCAATTTTTATTCGATCTGCAGGATAAAATAATGCTTGTCTTGCTAATTCATTAGCAAACCTTATAGACTCTTCTAATTTACCAGTCTGCTTGAAGAAATACGCAAATCCTGCACTAAAAATATCTCCTGATCCGACCGAATCAACGATATCTTCTTCAGAGACAGGATTCACGGGCACATAAACTTCGCTTCTATCAATAATTCCTACTGCTCCTTTTTCTCCTAATGTAACCACGCTTATTAGATTTGTATCTTTCGACCACTCCCTTGCTATCTCAAGCATATTGGAATGATCTTGTTCTGAAACTATTACTACATCAACATGGGAAAGAACTTCTCTTGCTTCTAAAAACTCTCTTGGGAAAACATTGTTTTCTGGATCAAAGTCCCTAAAGTACCCCTGAGGTAAAAGAACTTTTAAGGAGTCTTTCTTTGCGATGGCTTCTACATCAGCAAGATATTGTGCTGGAAAATTAGGAAGTAGTGGAGCAAAAAATAAAATATCTGCCTCGCTTATTGTTTTCGCTATATCTCCGCTTAAAGGGATAGGTCTTGCCTCATCTCTGTTTAATGCTTTTTGACTTCTTCTGCCTAGTGCTGAAACATTCTCATAAACCAAAGTGCTGGCAGATGTAGGATGCTTGGGATTGAGGGTTGAACCGTCTAAATATGGGATTAAATCTGGCCCATAAGGCGCTATTATTCCAATCCTACAATTAGGTAATTGTCTAAATATTTTTTCAATAAATACCGCCGGTCCACCAGCGCCAACGTAAGAGACTCCCTCCGAAATATTTCTGTCAATTGTGACGTGGCCCAACACTTCAGTTCTCATAATAGAAGAAATTATTTATTGTGCGGTCATGCGGCCAGTGTAGGTGGATTTGGCAAGCATAGCTTGGACAATGTTTTGAGGAACTTCTTCATAGTGGGAAGGCTCCATATAATATGTAGCTCGGCCTTGAGACATAGAACGAAGGGTAGTTGCGTAGCCTGAAAGCTCGGCTAAAGGCACCATTCCAAGAATTATTCTTGCATTTCCACGCTCTTCAGTTCCCGTAATTTGTGCTCTTTTTGAACTCAAATCTCCGATTACATCTCCCATAAATTCCTCAGGAGTTGTAACTTCAATTTTCATAATAGGCTCAAGCAATGTAAGTTGTGCTTTTCTTGTTGCAGTCTGCAAAGCCATAGAAGCAGCAATCTTAAATGCGATATCTGA
>JAKAHW010000090.1 GCA_021825285.1 bacterium | reverse complement strand
GATCCGGTCTTTGCAGTAAGCATCAAAGGAGTTTAACCACAGAAGTAAAAAGAGCAAGATATATAGCATTTCTACCATTTATCGTTAGGCCGGAGTAGTTCCATTTTTTAAGTTTTTAGTATTCTTAACGTTCATGCAAAAAATTTTTCCCTTAAGAGGATTTCAGCTTTTATTAATTATATTAATTGCAGGTTTCGGTGGATATTATTTAGGAACTCATAGTGTCAGCCTTTCCTGGAAAAATTTTAAACCAATAACAACTGTTACTTCAAAAGCTCCACCGGCAACTCAAAATCTTGACTTAAGTCTTCTTTATAACATTGTTGACAGAATCAACCAGGATTATTACGACAAGACAAAGTTGGATTCGAAGAAATTGCTTTATGGGGCAATTAACGGCATGCTTCAGACATTGGACGATCCGTATACGTCTTTTTTCCCCCCAAAACAAAATACAGATTTCAAAACTCAATTAGCCGGCCAATTTGAAGGAATAGGCGCAGAGCTTGGTCTTTCTTCCGATAATAAAATATTGGTTGTTTCGCCGCTTGATAATAATCCTGCTCAAAAAGCTGGGATTAGAAGTGGGGATATTGTTGTAAAAGTAAATGGAGAGTCAACAAGCGGTTGGACAGTCGCCCAAGCAGTTGACAAGATCAGGGGGCCAAAAGGGTCAAAGGTAACATTAAGCGTCCTTCATGAAAAAGAAAAGAACACGACCGATATTACAATTGAAAGAAATGTCATTGTTGTAAAAAGCGTTAAGGCATGGGTTAAAAAAGTTGAATGTAAAGATTCTTCCTGTTTGGAAAACCAAAACGGCAAAAGCTCGGTTGCCTATATAAGGCTTTCGCAGTTTGGAGATAAAACAAATGACGAATGGGTAGAAGCGATAAATTCTGTTACGAAAGACATAAAAAATGAAAATAATTTTAAAGGCGTAATTTTGGATTTAAGAAATAATCCTGGAGGGTATTTAAATGATGCTGTTTTTATTGCTTCAGAATTTCTTAAAAGCGGAGTAGTCGTAATGCAGGAAGATGGGAGCGGGCAAAGGACTTCACTGTCGGTATCAAGACCGGGGAGTCTTACAGATTACCCTCTCATAGTTTTGATAAATAAAGGTTCTGCCTCTGCATCAGAAATTGTTGCCGGAGCCCTGCATGATTATAATAGAGCAAAACTTTTAGGGGAAAAATCATTCGGAAAAGGAACAATTCAGCAGGCAGTTGACGTTGACAGCGGAGCAAGCGTCCATATTTCTGTTGCCAAATGGTTAACTCCCAACGGAACCTGGGTTCATAAGCAAGGAATTGAGCCGGATATTAAAGTAGACTTGGATCAAAAGAGTCTGCAAAACAAAGATAATTTTGACAACCAACTCCAAAGAGCGATTCAAGAATTAACTAATAAATAAACTATTCAGCGCACCAGTAGCAGGAGGAAGTAGAGTTATCGCATCCTCCATCTCCATTTTGAAGATATTTTGTAAGAGCTTCTTTTGAGTCGGTTGAAGAGCTTGGAGCAAAGCAAACTGAAATTGTAAAGCCGGAAATTCCTGATTTATCAGTTAGATAAAGGCTTTGAATTTCAGGACTACTTTTAAAGCTGGCTTTTAAATCTCCTGTTCCCATAAGGGCGTCAAGACATGAATCAAAAGCCGGAGAAGAAACCTGTATTGGGGAGGAAGGCGCGATTCCTCCATTGCATCCAACACCGCCCATTGCAACAGGATCCCATGGAAATGCATTTTTCTGTGTGGAATATTGCGTAAGCGCATTGAAAAAATCATGTGCCGCAACTTTTTTGTTTGCGTCTTGAGCTTTGTGGATTTGTTCGGTAGGATTGACTGCAATAATTACTGCTGCTGACAAGATTCCCAAGATTCCTATAACCACCAAAAGCTCAATTAACGTAAATCCTTTACTTGTAAATTTCACCTTAATAATAGGTAATCATTTATAAGCCCTTTTTTCAAGAGCTCAATTCTGTTAAAATCGAATCTAAAGCATATGAAAATATACAACACGCTTTCAAAAACCATAGAAGAACTTAAGCCTCTGGAAGAAGGTGCGGCAAAAATGTACACCTGCGGACCTACGGTTTACCGCGAAATACATATTGGCAACTTAAGGACATATATAACGTCCGATATCTTAAGGCGGGTTTTGAGAAGCTCCGGTTTTGATGTCAAATCTGTCATGAATATCACAGATGTAGGGCATTTTAGATTCTCCCAAGAGGCAGGTCGGGTGATAGATCCTGTTATGGAAGAGGCAAAGCACTTGGGAGTTACTGCTTTGGATATTGCCAGAAAATATACGGATGTGTTTCTTAAGGACGCTGAAAAAGTGGGAATTGAGAAAGCTGATGTTATGCCGAAAGCAACGGAACACATCAAGGAAATGATTGAAATGATAGAGGTTTTAATCGAAAAGGGTTTTGCCTATGTTACGGATGGAAACGTTTATTTTGACGTAAAAAAATTCAAAGACTACGGAAAGCTTTCAGGAAATACTTTAGACAAAATGGACAGTCTTTTGGAAGCAGTTCGTGTATCGGTTGAAACAGACAAGAAAGATAGTATAGATTTTGCGCTTTGGAAAAAAGCAGAAAAAGATAGGGTTATGAAGTGGGACAGTCCTTGGGGAGAAGGAGTTCCGGGATGGCATATAGAATGTTCTGCTATGTCGATAAAATATTTGGGTTTGCAGTTTGATATTCATGCAGGAGGAGAGGATCTTATTTTCCCTCATCACGAAGACGAAATTGCGCAAACGGAAGCAACAACGGGCATAAACTTTGTTAATTACTGGGTGCACACAAACTTTTTGTTAATTGATGATGAGAAGATGTCGCGTTCCAAAAGAAATGTTTTTACGCTTTCTGATATTGAAGCGAAAAAATTCTCACCACTGGCGTTTAGATATCTTACTTTTTTAACACATTATAGAAGCAAAATGAATTTTACCTGGAAAGGTCTTGAGGCAGCACAGGAAGCCTTGGATAAAATTTATGAAACTGCAGCAAAGTTTCCTGCTCCAAAAATTGGTTGCGCAGAATTTGAAACCAAATTTTTAGAAGCCGTAGAAACGGATTTAAATATGCCTAAAGCGGTTTCAATAGTTTGGGAGCTTTTAAGATCCGACTATCCTGATGAAGCAAAGGCCGAAACTTTATATAAAATGGATGAAATTTTAGGGTTGAGGATAAAAGAAAAGTCGGAGGAGCTTAGGAATGTCCCCGAAAGCGTAAAACAGATGGTAAAAGAAAGGCAAGAGCTGAGAAAGGTTAGAAAATACAATGCGGCAGACCAGATAAGAGCAAAAATCGAGAGAATGGGATATGTTATTGAAGACTCCAAAAACGGAACCAAGATTTTAAGAAAGATTTAGGGTTAAGTGTGTCTTCTGCCGTTTTGAAGGAGAACTACGTCAGGTTTTCTTTCCAGTTCGGCCAATAATCCTGCTAGTTCTTCGCTCCGTTTATCCTGTGCTAAAAACCCTATTCTAGTTACATCATCAGGAGAAATATAACCGGTTGCTTTATGTCCCATTTTTACAAATTCTTCGGGGGTGATTCCGAGTGCTGTGCTTACTTCCCCCGGGCCTGTAAAAATGGCGCTGTATAAAGCTGGAGCGGTTCTAATGCCTAGTTGAACTAAACGTTGAGCGAAAACAGGAGAGAGTTCAGAAGAAGGAATAACTCTTGAATTATGGTTTGTATTTTCTTTACCCATCCGGCTTTAACATACTAATTTAGAGGAAAAGAAAACTTTTGTCAATAAGGATTTTTAATTAAATTATTGCGAGGGATTCTCAACTTTAGCTCCGCTGCCCGTTGACGTTTTCTCTTCGTTTGAAGTTGTCAGATATGCTTTCATTTTTGGAGAGGGCGGAAGAGATTTAAAGTGAATTATTCTTGAAGCATTTAAGGTATCCTTGTCTTTCAAATCCCAAAACCCTGCTGCTAAAATTCTTTCACCAACTTGGATTTTTGTGAACCCTGATTTTACTGTAGGAACCTCTTTATCAAATGAGGATGTTTTAGTCGAAGAAGAGACGTCTACTATCTTCTTGTCGCCTTTTTCATCAATGACAGTTAGGGTGTAATTTTTTGTATCCTTGTTTGTCACTACGCCTTCCAAATATTGAGGAATGCTTGAATTTTTTGAAATAAAGCGAGCTAAGAGTCTTTTTGTTTCCTTATTGTAAAGTCCGATAAAAGAAAGCTTGTCACCTTTTTTGACATCAGAAATTCCAAAAGTTTTGTCATCTCCGTTTTTCTGAAATTTGGTTAGTTCATCAATATCAATTGTTCTTTGATCTCCGTTTCGATCCTCAACTATAATTTGCATGGTGCTTGTTTCCTTAACAGTTCCTAAAATTCCTCTTTTTTCAACGAGATTTAATTCTGCAACACGGCTTGCTACCAATTCCTTAATTTTTTGAATACGATCGATTTCTGCTGATTCCGGAGTTGTTGCTGCAGGAGAAGGGCTAACGGCTTTTACAGTTGGGGTAATTGTTTTTGATGGGGTAGGGCTTACAGCAAAAACTTCATTCGTACAAATTACAAGCGGTAAGAAAA
>JAKAHW010000089.1 GCA_021825285.1 bacterium | reverse complement strand
TGTGTTTTTGTTTACATCTTGTTCCATATTATTTTGTTGAAGCAGAATTAGTTGCTTCTTTGCCTCCCCCTTTTAATTTAGCAAGTTCTTTAGCAGCAGTCCATACAGCTTGTTTAGCATCAACTACAAGTTTGTGAACAGCTACCAAGTCTAATCTGAACTGGCTGACTGTTGCTCCAACATTAATTTTCAAAGCTCCCTCCGTTGTTATAGTAATTGTATAAGTTTTTGCTGCCTGAGCGGAAACTGCTGTAGCTGCAGTTGTTATTGCGTTTTTTGCTTTTAATGAAGCCGCATCATAAGCAGTTATATCTTTACCTGCGACTTTCATGTTTTTAGCTCGTGCGTCTAGATTGGTAAGTATAATACTGAAGTTGGATACTGCCAAAGACATCTTGTCTGTTGCTTTCTTGTTAAGCTCTGCGATTTTGTCATTAATTTTTTGAACAAGAATTTTTTTCTTTGCGTCTTTGACAGCAGCTAATTTTTGCTGAAAAACCTCTTTGGTTTGGGAAGTTGTGCTCGGATTTTGTGCTGTAGCGCTGTTGAGTTTTTGATTTAGGGTAGCAGAAGTTGTTGAAGCCTCTGTTTTTAGGGGATACCAGATTGCAGCCAGAAGAAAAATAAAAATCAACAATTTCTTAAGCATAAAAATATCTTATACAATTGGTTTTTAACTTGTCAAGTCTAAAGCTCGCCTTTTTTAATCTTTTCTCTCAAGAGCTCTACGTAGGTGTTGAAATAATACAGATTATGGAAGGTAACCAAACGAAGCGCGGTGATTTCTTTAGCTTTGAAAAGATGTGCGATGTAAGAACGCGAGTAGTTTAAGCAAGTTTCGCATGCGCACTTTTTGTCTAGAGGTTTTTTATCCGTTAAAAATTTAGATTTTTTAAGATCGAGTTTTCCTTCAGAGACGAAAGCTACTCCGTGTCTTGCATAATGGGTTGGAACGATACAGTCAAAAGTATCAACACCCTCCTTAATAATTGTTTCCATATCTTCTAGGTAGCCGATTCCTAAAAGATGTCTTGGTTTACTTTCAGGTAAATTTGAATTAACCCAAGATAGCATTTTTGCCATATCCTTTTTATCATCTCCAAATTCCCCTCCAATTCCAAATCCTTCAAAAGGAAGTGAAGCTGTAAATTTTGCCGATTCAATTCTTAAATCTTCAAATTTTCCCCCTTGAACAATTCCATAAAGTGCTTGATCTGAATTTTTTACCTCAAGACAAATTTTTGCCCAACGTTTTGTTTTTTCAAGAGATTTTTTTGTGTATTCATAATTTGCAATTGGTGATGTACACTCGTCAAATGCAAAAATAATATCTGCTCCTAATTTCTCCTGAATCTTAATTGATTCAGAAGGCCCCATAAAAAGCATTTTTCCATCAACAACCGACCTAAAATATACACCGTCTTCAGTAATTTTGATTTTTTTTGGTTGTTCTCCTATTTTTATCGTTTTGTCAGTGGTTTCTTTAAGAATTTTCCCGGTTCCATAATCGCTGCCAAAGCCTAAAGAAAAAACCTGATACCCACCGGAGTCCGTCATAATTGGTTTATTCAAATTCATGAATTTATGAAGTCCTCCATTTTGCCCAACAATGTCTTCCCCGGGTTTTAAATGGAGATGGTAAGTGTTTGAAATAATTATCTGGGTTTTTGTTGCCTCAATTTCTTTTGAGGTTAAAGTTTTGACTACTGCTTGTGTTCCAACACCAACCAGAGCAGGTGTTTCGATTTCTCCATGAGATGTTTTTAAAATCCCGAGCCTTGCCCGTGATTTGTTTGACCGTTTAATTATTTTGAACTCAAACATGAAGGAATTGTATCAAAAGAAGAACTAATTGTCTCCCGTAGCTTTTACGATTGTTGAAATATATTTGCAATAATCGCATTCTTCGTTTGATTTCGGAATTTCATTAGACGTTAAACATTCTTTAATTTGAATTAAAGTATTTTCTATCCAGGAATCATCACCTTTGTAAGGAATTATCTTTATATCGAATTCAAGCTTGGCATCAAAGGCTTTTTTGTCGGTATCCCCATTGCAGTAAACAAAATAACCGGTTTTTGAGACTTTAAAATTATTCTGCCGGAAAAGCCATTGGTATATTTCCATTTGCCGTTTGTACCCGATTTGCCAATCAGCATCAATATTTACCTCTTCATCTTTTGATGTAGCTTTATAGTCAACAATAATTAGTTCCCCCGCTGAGTCCTTCCATACGTCATCAACCCCTCCTGTTATCAATAAATTTGTTGGTTTGTGCAAAAACTGGATGCCTTTGAAAGGATTTCTCCAAGTATCCATTTCTTCGTGTTGAAATGGGATTGCATCAATTTCATAAGCTTGCATTAAGGGATGTGTTGTTTTTTCAGCCCGGTGTATATCAAACTCTTTTTTTAATAACTTATCCACAGCTGAATTTAGGCTAAAAGGAAATCCGGGAGGTCTGTCTACTCCAAGTCGTCTGTCAATGTAAAAGCATCGGGAGCAGTTTAAAAATAAATCAATCTTACTTCTGCTGAGCTTAAATGGTGCTAGTGAGGATGGATCATATAGTCCCCAGGTTCTTCTTCCGTTATAATATTTAGACATAAAGTTCAACCATTATAGTATTAAACAATCCAAATTAAAATGATTCAAAATGTAACAAAAGGAACAATAGTTGCAAAAGAAACAAAGCTTGCAGAAAGTTTTTTAGATAATTTTTTAGGTCTTTTGAACAAAAAAAACCCAAGAAGCATGATTTTTAAAACCAGATTTGGAATTCACACGTTTTTTATGAAAGAACCAATAGACATTTTAGTTTTAAACAATAAAAATCAGGTTGTAAAAATGAAAAAAAACTTAAAACCTTGGAGAATTTTTCTTTGGAATCCTGAGTATAATAAAATAATTGAATTAGCGAGTAGTTTAAATGGAGTTTTGGGGATAAGCTTAGGGGATCAAATCTTGATTGACTAAAATTCTTGTCCACATGTCGGCCAAGGAGAGTAACCTCTTGTTTTATAGCCGTTATATCCGTCTCTTGCTCTTCTTGCTACAATAATTTGTTGTTCTTTTGTTGCTAAGTCGGGTCTTTCCGCGTATTCTAGCCCGCCATATGTAGTCCAAAATTCCATATCTTCTTGAAGTCCCCCAAAATACCCATTTCCTGTGTTTATTTCCCAATTATCGGTTGACTCGCAATGAGCTATTGCATTCCAGATAGGTTCATCCGAAGAATTTCCGTTTGCAGCTTGAGCTGAAACGATAGAGTCTGTAGGATTTTGTTTTTTGATGTTTTGTGCTACTTCTCGAGCCTCTTCGGCTGCTGCTTCCTCGGAAATTTTTTTCTCCTCCTTTTCTTGAACTATAATTCTTTGTTTTTGGTGTTGTTCTTGTTCCAGTCTTAAAATATCTTGATTGGGAGCCTTTGGCCCTTCAACCCGTAAAATGTTCCCTTCTTCAAGCTCTATCTCTATACCTCTTGTTTCAAATTCTTGTAGGATTCGTTGAGAAGGAGGAATATTTCCATCCTCAATTGTAATAGTTTTGGCTGCAGTTTGATCTGCGCTACCCATCAGTAATGTCAGAGCAAGAGTTGCCCCTGCTACCGGAGTCAAAGTGCCTCTCATTTTAGCAGGAGAAAATATCCTTTCTGTTTCTTTTTTCATAATACTAACCGTGGTTTTTCACCACAACTTTTCCTTTGCCAGGATTAAAAAGGGAAGGAGATTTTAAAGAAGCTT
Organism: bacterium; assembly: GCA_021825285.1. The sequence continues at coordinate 858 of JAKAHW010000089.1, read as the reverse complement.
GCGTGAGCAGTCCTCAAAAAACAAAATCCTCTTCGAGTGAAGAGGATCAAAATTGAACCTTCCTTGGCACCCGGCGTTTTTTTCTCTGGGTTGCGGATGCTTTACTTCTTGCGGTGGAAGTACCGCGGCTTGTCCCGATTAAACTCGGGACAGTTCTAGCATCACTTTAGAACACATATTCTACTCGAATAAATTATTTTTTTCAAGCAAAATGGATGAAAATCTGTCTATGGTAAAATATTCATATGAGGAATATAGGAAAAGTAATAAAAATCTCAAAACCACTCCACGGTCTTGTTGTGGTTTTATCTGTCTTGATTCTTTTCTCGGCGGTTTTAGAGTTAGCCGCGCCTTTGATTTCAAAATTTATAGTAGATGAGATTGTCTCGCAATTAAAAAACAAAGGTGGAAACTTAAATAACCTCCTTTTCTTTATAATTTTATCTTTCGTTTTAAGTTTGATCAGTGTGGTTTTAACTACAATTAGTGACAGGTTGGGAGATCATTTTGCGGGAAAGTTAAGACAATTCATGACGGAAAAATTTTACAATAAAGTTCTCACACTCCCCCAGAGTTATTTTGATTCCGAGGTTTCAGGAAAAATTGTTAACCAATTAAACCGTGGTATTCAATCTATTCAGGATTTCATGAATACTTCTTCAAATTTCATATTGCCCGCTATTTTACAAAGTATTTTTACAATCGTGATTTTAGCTTATTACAATATTCCAATTGCTGTTTTTACGTTTCTCCTTTTCCCTATATACATGGTTCTTTCTTACTATTCTTCAAAAAAATGGGGACAGGAAGAAATGGCAAAAAATAAAATCGAGGATGTTTCAAGGGGAAGAATCCAAG
>JAKAHW010000088.1 GCA_021825285.1 bacterium | reverse complement strand
ATCTCAACAGGGTTTTACGAGGAATTTCATACTTATTGAATTTTTCAATTCTTGTTGCAAAGCCAATTATGGATAAAGGAATATATCTTCTTAACTCTGAGTGGGAATAAAAGAAAACAGACTCGAGAGTATTTATTTTGTACCCTTTACTCTCAACTAGTCTTGTCCAAACGTAGCTTTTTAAAAGGAAAAAAAATATTAAAAAGACCAAGCCCCAAATAAATGGAACAATATTTATATCCGAGACAAAATTAATTACTTCGCTACTTGACTGGAAAAGAAATTTAAAGATAAAAAAGAAGGAAGTTATTGTTAACGGTAACCCGAGAAAAAACCTTAAAAAAATCTTTAAGTATTTTAATAAATTACCTTTTTTCTCCGTATTTAATAGGAAATTCGTCATGGTCCTCTGAATTTAAGTTTACAGTAAGATCGGCTAAAAGTCCCGTAAAAATAGTTTGGATTCCTGTTATTACCAACAAAACTCCAAAAAGCAACAAAGGCCTATTTCCAATCCTTTCTCCTATGAAATGGAGGTACGAAAGGTAAGCTAAAATTATCATTCCGATAGCAAAAATAATTGATCCTATTTTCCCAAAAAAATGTAGAGGACGCCTAGTGTATTTTGTCAAAAAATAAATTGTAATCAAATCCGGAATATCTGTGAATATTTTTGAAGCTTTGTACTTTGAGACTCCATATTTTCTGGGGTGATGAAGAGTTTCTTTTTCACCAACGCTGTATCCTAGTTCTTTTGCGATAACCGGAATAAACCTGTGCATTCCCCCATAGATTTTTAGATCTTTTGCCGCCTGTGACTTGTATATTTTCAATCCGCTATTTAGATCATGCACTTTTAAGCCAAACAAAATGGAAACAATTTTGTTGAATAACCGTGACGAAATTTTCTTTATAAGTTTGTCTTTTCTTTCTTTCCTCCAGCCTGTAACAATGTCATACCCGTTCTTTGTTAATCTTTGGTATAGAACTTTTATGTTTTTGGGGTCATCTTGGAGGTCGGCATCAAGAGTTATGATGTATTTCCCTTTGGCTTTTTGAAAACCAAGCATTAAGGCCGGAGATTTTCCCAGATTTCTCCTGAATGAATAAACCCTAATATTCCTATTGCTTCTCTCAAGGATTTTTAAGATTTCAAGAGTTCTATCCGTTGACCCGTCATCAATAAAGATAATTTCGTAGCTTTTTTTTAAAGATTCAAAACTATCCTTAATGTTGACCACGAGCTCCCTTAGGCTTTCTTCTTCATTAAGCACAGGAACCACAATGGAAAATTCTTTCTGCATAGGAATAGTCGTTAGTATAGCAAATTAATTCTAAATTTGGAAGCTGAGAATAAACTGAGGATTACGAAAAAACAACATAGCTATCTACTTTTTGACTATAGAATTGTGGATTTCTTCTGTTAACTTATTATTGACCTCAATTAGCTTGTGGATTTCGTCCTGCATCTTCAAAAGTGCTTCCGCATCTTTATATGTTTGCAGAGCCTGCTTATCAGAAGCTTGTGCTGCCACTTTTTGACCAACCATAATTACCGACAAAAGAACCAGCTGTAAAAATGTTTGGGCAATCCATGATATAAGAGCAGCAGTCCCATTTTGAATTGCTGACGGGAGACTTATAAGAGCTATGACAGTAAAAATGTAGGCGCACCACATTGTACCTACTGCGCTCGTTATTACTAGCGCCAAACGACCGTTAAATCCAACATGCTCATGCTTTATCAAATGAGGGCCTGCTTTTGCGCGTTCTGCAATTCGGGGATTTGGAACATGCACCGCTACCATATGCCTTTATAATACATCAAATAGAATGCTGGTTCAACAATATATAATTAAGCTTTGAGGCTGGGTGAGCGACCAGGGTCTCGAACCCTGAACCTATTCCTTAAGAGGGAATTGCTCTACCAATTGAGCTAGTCGCCCGAAATTAATTTTAATTTTTCTGCTCGGTTCAAACGTTTTATCTCTATTTCCCGTTTTAAAGCCTCCGCGTGACTATTATACAATTCGCTATAAACTAATTTAACAGGCAGTTTTCCTTTAACATATTTCGCGCCATTTTTTGCGTTATGCTCAGAAACTCGTCTTTCCAGATCTTTTGTTATCCCCGTATATAAAGACTCATCAGAACATTCAATTATATACAAATACCAATTCATATCTTTTCAAACAGCAAAATAACTTAAACAAACGTTTACACCAAGCTTAAGCGAAGCGCGCCTGAAGGGAGTCGAACCCCCAACCCCGTGGTCCGAAGCCACGTGCTCTATCCATTAAGCTACAGGCGCAAAAGTGTTCCGCTACAATTTTACCAAACCTAAGCTACATATTCCAATATTATCGGAAGTATGTATAATAGGTACCATGAAAAAAGGTAAATTAGGGCTGCCTAGGCAACACGGATTGGAACAGTTTTATGTAGCTGTTGAGCAAGCAGGGGACGCTATTTTTATAGGTGCTAAAGACGGAAAAATCGAATATGTAAACCCCGCATTTGAGAAGTTAACAGGTTTTTCAAAAGAGGAAGCTATTGGGAAAACTCCAAGAATAGTGAAATCAGGACTTCAACCTTTATCGTATTATAAAAAACTTTGGTCTACAATTCTTTCTGGAAATGTCTTCCGATCAACCGTTATTAATAGGAAAAAGTCAGGTGAACTCTTTTATGCCGACCACACAATAACTCCATTAAAAAATCGGGAAGGTGAAGTCGTCAATTTTATAGCCATATGGAAAGACATAACAGCTTCAAAAGAACTGGAGAAAAAGAAAGATGATTTTATAGGAGTTGCTAGTCACGAATTGAAAACTCCTATCACGGCAATCAAAGCATATTCCCAAATCTTGAAAAAACAGTTGGATAAATTTGGAGATAAAAAAAGTCTATACATGCTTTCAAAGCTATCTGGGAAAGTAGATATGCTTACGAATCTTGTTAACGAACTATTAGACGTCAAAAGGATTGAAGAGGATAGACTAGTTTTTACAAAAAGAAAATTCGATCTTCATGAGCTAATAGAAAAAACTGTAATTGATTTTGAATACATGTATGAAGAATTCGAGTTCGTAGAAAGAGGTGACCCTGTTTTTGTGAAAGCCGATAAAGAAAGAATAGAGCAAGTACTTATTAACCTAATAATAAATGCGATAAAATATTCACCAACCCAAAAAAAAGTGGTAATAAAGGTAGAGGAAAAAGAAAAAGACCTTGTGATTTCAATTGCTGACTCAGGCATTGGAATACCGGAAAGCAAAATTGATAAAGTATTTGAGCGTTTTTATAGAGCAGAAAACAAAGGGGTTGGATTTGGATTGGGGCTTTATATCTCGTCAGAAATTATAACCCGCCACGGTGGAAAGATGTGGGTAAAAAGCCAAACAGGAAAAGGCTCTACTTTCTTTTTCTCTCTTCCCATTAATTAAACTTTCTTGATTACTCTCTAACTATAAGCTATAATTCACAAATGACTCACCCTGAAAGACAAGAAGCGGGCATTGCCGATTTTTTGCTTAACGCATCTGTAAAGAGCTATAAACTGCCGGGTTTGGATGGAATAACATTGGTTCATTCCTCAAGTCAAGAAACTCGATTTAGAGAAACAGCGCTCGCTCAAGGCTATGGAACTTGGAACATGGGCAGGAGCCTTGTTAATGGTTCAACCATATACCACACTTACCTTACTTATGATATAAGCCAATGGGAAGTAGAAGTTTTTGTACCAAAAGATGCTGCGGAGAAAAAAGCTGAAATGGCAAAAAAAATGGCGGAAGGTTGGAGCTGGGATCCTGCAGGATCAAGAATTGTATTTCACAAAGCAGTTGCTCCTGACCATTCTTAAAACCTTTCTTTTCCTCCTCTGTGAATTGTCCGCTCTATCTCCTTGGCAGTTGCAGGCCTTCCTCCTCTTAAATCACGCTTAAGTTCATTGCCTTTATACATACTTGCTAAAAATATAAGTAAATCGCTGGGAGAAGAGGGGGCTTCCGGAATATTCCTTTGTTTTTGAAGTCTTTCGTATAAATCGGCGTAAACGTTGGCCACTCGACAATACTATAACATTGCCCATTGATTGCTTGTCAAGCGCTTTTTTAAATATTTTTTAGCATTGAACGTTGGTATTTATCGGCAAAATAGCCATTCGGTTTGGTGTGAAGGGTAGGCGCATCAATAAGATATCCTCGCCTTATTGTGTGATGTCCAAATCTCTCATTTATAACATCAATTGTCTTGACTACGTCTTCTTTTTTGGGGTTTTCAAATAAGTTTAAAGTGACTGCATTTTCGTCAATTAAATTTGAAACCCAAACTCCCATCTGCCTTACCATGTGATTCCATTTCCATTTTTTATATAAAGAAAGGCAATTTTTATAAATATCCTCTCCCAAATTAGTATAGGTTTGAAAAGTTTGTCTTCCTCCCATATTTGTTTCTCCCGCCAGATATAAACCTACGGTTCTGCCTTTTTTACTAATCCTTCTAAGTTTAATTGCTATTTCATCAGATAGCTCAAACAGGATTTTAAGAATTTTGTCTTGGTCATGTTCATTCCTGGGCAAACAGTAATTGCGCCCCACAGATTTTGTAACACCATCTTCCATGTAAGAAACAACAGGCGAATCATCTTGTGCTAAGGAAATTCTTTTCAAATTCAGGGAAGCAATATTCCCAAACTCCTTTCTTAAAAGGTGGAGAGGGTAATCCCTTAGTTGTATTAAG
>JAKAHW010000087.1 GCA_021825285.1 bacterium | reverse complement strand
AATTTAATTTTCTTGAAAAAATATCAGGTTTTCCCAAATAACTTCTGGTTGCCCGAAATCCGCTATGAGAAAGCGCGATTCCCGTAGTGCCGCGTCTTAAAGGGCTCGATTTGCTGTCGGTTATTATTACTCCGGCATGTTTCAGCTTAAATCTTTTTAATAAATAAGACCTGATTTCATTCGCCGTTTTTTGCGGATTTTCGGGAAGCAGGATATATTTTCCATCCGCATTTGATTCGTCAATTCCTGCTGCCGGAGCGAGTACATTCCGTTTAATAGTTAGCGAATATCCATACTTGCTTGCGTTTCTTGGCAAATAGAAATCAGCTTCCTGCCGAATAAGCTCATCTTTGTCCTGTTCTAAGTTTTCGATTTTTCCTTCACAAACGGAAACAATTTTAGAAGTAATAGCCAGGATTTCTTTTTCTTTAAATTTCTTTAAAAACTTATCCAGTATTTTAGATAAATTATCTTTGGGTTTAATTTTGTCTGTCTTAATAGCTTTTGCTTGCATTTGAGAGAGAATTGTATAAAGTTTGATACTAAAAATCAAACAATCAAACATTTAAGTTCCAAAAGTTTAACAAATAATTTATAATTCGAAATATGAAATATAAAAGAGGAATTATTATTGGAAGATTTCAGCCTTTCCATAACGGCCATAAATTTTTAATTGAAGAAGCGCTTAAGCAGTGCAAAAAAATAATAATCGGAATTGGGAATGCCGAAGGAAAAGGAGAAAATAACCCATTGGATTGGCGGGAAAGAAAAAAGATTTTGGAGAAGTTTGTGGATTCTGAAAAAATAAAAGAGAGAGTTTTAATGATAATTCCTTTGGTTAATAATCCATCTGATCAGATATGGCTTGAAAATTTAATTAAACAAACAGGATCGGTCGATGTTGTTATCGGAAACAACGAGTGGGTTAATGGAATATTTGAAAATGCAAAAATACCTGCAATAAGACCAGGACACTTGGATCGCGAAAGGCTGGAGGGTACAAAAATAAGAGGCCTAATCCGCGAGGGCAAAAAATGGGAAGATAGGGTTCCGTCATATCTTGTTCCGTTGGTAAAAAAAGCGTCTTCAAGTAATGGTTTAAGAAAATGATAGACCAGTTAAGAACTGATTTAAAAAAGGCTGCAAATCCCAAGAAAGCAAAACTTCTTCAAGGTTTTTTCAAAACTGGAAAAGGTGAATATGGAGAGGGGGACATCTTTTTAGGAGTAATGGTTCCCCAGTCGCGGAAAATTGCGTTAAAGTTTAAAGACTTAAGTTTTGCTGAAATTCAAACTCTGCTAAAATCAAAAATTCACGAAGAGCGTCTAATTGCTTTATTAATTATAGTTCATAATTTTGAGAAAGGTCTTGATCAAGAAAAAATTTACCGTTTCTATATTGCTAATACCAGATATATAAACAATTGGGATTTAGTAGACCTAAGTGCTCCCAGAATCGTCGGGAAATTTTTGTTTGAAAATCCTAGTTTAAAACCAATACTTTATAAGCTTGCCACATCTCAAAATCTTTGGGAGAAAAGGATTTCCATAATTTCAACCCTTTATTTTATTGTTAAAGGGGAAAGCGAGGATGCTCTAAAAATTTCCGAAATTTTATTAAATGATAAACATGATTTAATTCATAAAGCGGTGGGTTGGATGCTAAGGGAAGTTGGAAAAAGGTGTTCGGAGGAAATAGAAAAAGAATTCCTAAACAAACATTACAAACAAATGCCAAGGACAATGCTGAGATATGCAATCGAGCGTTTTAGCGAACCAGAAAGACAACGATTCCTTAAAGCTTAGTCTTTATTTTTTCATCCCATAGCTATATAATTGCTGCATGTCGCAAGAATCTCTAAGCCCTTATGGTAAGCCCGGTGACGACGGTTTTGATACCGCGGAGGCCTTAATGGGCAACTTAAGAAAACAACAATCCACAAAAGGAGCTTCTGATAACAGAATTTTCCCGGGAACAGTTTTTACAAAATCCGACGAGATAGATACCGGAAAGGCCGTAGAGGGTTTTTTTCGCAGAACCTTTGGTCCGCTGGAGCTCGGGTTTTATGAAAATGGCGAACCGGATGACGCCGGAAATTATTCCGGATTAGAATACTACGACTTTTTAGTAGGTTTTTTCGACGAGAATAGGGCTATTAAAAATTTTCGGACTGAAGCTATCAATCTTTCAACTGCTTTGGACGATTGGAAAAAAAACACGGGAATATCCCTTTCGTTACAAGAACTTTATGCCTTTTCCGTAACCCAAAGAGACAGTTACTTAACTAATTGGTTTGAAAGCCCTCAAAAGCAAAAAGATGCATTTCTTGAGGTTGCTCATGACTGGGAAACGGTAGGTAATATTGTTAAAACCGCAATTGCGCCTGAAGAAGGAAATTCGGAAATTAATTTGCAGCAAATTAAGAGCGCAAAAGAAGCCTATGCAGCAACTTTTTTGTACGGACATTTTTCGAATGAAAATTTTGCGGTTACACAAGAAGATGCAACAAGGCTGAGAGACGGGTTGAGAAAATGGGTTGATGAAAGAATGGAATATGCTCGGGAAACCGGGGTTGACGGAGACGAAGACCTAAAAGACCTTAGAGATTTAAGCCTGAAAGATGTTCTAAGGTATGCAATGAACCAGTTCGGATTTTGGGTAATTAAATCGGATGGAACCACAACAAAGAAAGAATACGATAAAGCACAAGATCAAGTTTCAAAATGGTTAAGCATAATGGAGCTTTCTATGCTTGCAGCAAAAGAGTCCAAGGCCTTTAATTCTTAAAAATTAATTGCTACAATAAATATCTCCCTTTTTTACCAGGGAAAATTCTATGGCTGAATATACCTCTGAAGAAAAATATATTATTGATGAGAGCGGCGAGCTTTCTATGGGTGAAGTCCCGGGCTGGGGTCAAAAAATTTTAAAAGTCTTTCCTGCTTTCCGAAACAAAAATTATCAACTTTATTTTGCCGGCCAATTAGTATCTCTGATTGGTACTTGGCTTCAAATTGTAGCTCAAGGGTGGTTGGTCCTGGAGCTCACAAACTCCGCATTTTTAATAGGTTTGGTAGCGGCAATTTCAACTTTCCCTACACTTTTATTTTCTCTTTTCGGAGGAGTAATCGTTGACCGTTTTTCCAAACAAAAAATTATTTTCTTCACCCAATTCGCATCAATGGTATTGGCTTTTGTCTTGGGAATTTTAACAGTATTAAAAATTGTAAACGTATGGGAAATAATGGTTTTGTCCTTTCTCTTGGGAGTTGTGAACGCGATAGATATGCCGGCCCGCCAGGCATTTACGGTTGAAATGGTAGGTAAAGAAGACATGGCAAGTGCAATTGCCCTAAATTCCGGAATTTTTAACAGCGCCCGTGTGATCGGTCCAAGCATCGCAGGATTCCTGATAGCTTTTTGGGGAGCCGGAGGGGCATTTTTAGCAAACGGAATAAGTTATGTTGCTGTTATTGTCGCATTATTTTATATTAAGCCACGAGGAGCAGCCATTCCAAGAACTCATCCGCACCCTATAAAAGCAATTAAAGAAGGAGTAGTTTACTCGTTTTCTCATCCGATGATTCGAATGCTTTTAATCCTAACCGGAGTAGTTTCTGTTTTTGGATGGTCCTACACAACCATTCTTCCAATAATTACAAAACAGACATTTCACATGGGGCCTGAAGGACTTGGTTATTTGTATTCGATTTCAGGACTGGGTGCATTATTGGCAACCTTCTTGGTTTCCGCTTTTTCAAATAAAGTGAGTTCACTCAAGTTTATTCTTGGAGGAAACGCAATTTTTGCAATTTCCATGTTTTTGTTTACTTTTTCACAAAGTTTTGCGACGGCAGCGCCAATTCTTTTTATTGCGGGAATTGGTTTGCTCGCACAATTTTCAACAATAAATACTACTATTCAGCATTTAGTCGAAGATAAATATAGGGGAAGAGTTATGAGTATTTATACTTTGATGTTTGTCGGCCTTTTTCCTCTCGGGAATTTTGAAATAGGATTTTTGACAGAACATTTTGGGGCGAATTTTGCAATAAGATTCGGAGCAGTAGTGGTATTTTTGTTCGGAATTTTAATTTACTTCTTTAGAGATAGAATATACAAAGAACTTCGCTTCGAATCCTAGCTTTTCATGTTTTGCTTCCATTGGAAATTAATCAAAATTTAGTACATAATAATGGCATGGATAAGCAAAAAGAGTCCCCTTGGGAACGGGCTGAGAAGCAACTTTTAAATGCCGCAAAAATCGCAGGAACAAATCCTAATTTAATAAAGAGACTTTCAGAACCGGATAATATTATTGAGGTGGAAATGGGTTTGGACGGGAAAAAATATAAAGGATATAGGATTCAGCACAATAATATACGCGGGCCATACAAAGGGGGTCTTCGGTTTCATCCTCAAGTTTCCATGGATGAGGTGAAGGCTTTGGCTTTTTGGATGACAATGAAAAACGCCGTAGTTGGCGTTCCGTTTGGAGGAGGAAAAGGAGGAATAACGGTTGACCCAAAAGAGTTATCTGAGGCAGAGCTTGAGACATTAACACGAGAATTTACCCAAAAACTAGGGGATGCAATTGGCCCTTATAAAGACGTTCCTGCTCCTGATGTCAATACAAACCCCAAAATCATGAGTTGGATTGTTGACGAGTATAAAAAGAATAAAAATGGATTGAGTGAGGGTGAGTTAAAAGCGGTGGTTACGGGAAAACCCATAGAAGACGGAGGATCGGAAGGAAGAACTGAAGCAACCGGACTCGGAGGAGTATATACGCTTTTAAAAATTTTAAAATTGATGGGGAAAAATCCAAAAGACATGACT
>JAKAHW010000086.1 GCA_021825285.1 bacterium | reverse complement strand
TTAAAAGAAGTAATTGATAATTTGGCCATAAAGCAAGGTCATAAATATATCGACGCAACACTTGGAGGAGGAGGCCATACGGAGGAGATCTTAAAACATGGAGGTTTGGTTTTGGGAATAGATCAGGATAAAGAGGCGATAGGAGCGGTTCAGAATAATTTCCAATTACCAATTTCCAATTCCCGATTAGTTTTGGCACTTGGAAATTTTGGAGAAATAGAAAAAATTGCGAAAGATAACGGATTTGAAAATGTTGCGGGAGTACTTTTTGACCTTGGAATGTCAAGCTTTCAGGTAGATGCATCAGGGCGAGGATTTAGTTTCTTAAAAGATGAGCCGCTTGACATGAGAATGGGAGAAACGAATTTAACGGCCAAAGAAATTATCAATACTTGGAGTCAAGATGAGTTATATGATCTATTTTCTAAATTGGGTGAAGAGGAATTTTCTCTCCCCATTTCTAACAATATTATTGAGCGACGTAAAGTAAAGCCGATTGAAACGACGGGTGAATTGGTAAGAGTGATTGAGGAAGTTGTTAAAAGGAGAGATGTGAGGTTACATCCGGCGACAAGGGTTTTTCAGGCTTTACGAATGTCGGTAAATAGCGAAATTGACAATTTAAAAAGGGGTTTGGACCAGAGCATGAATTTGCTGGGGAGCGGCGGAAGGCTACTCGTTATTTCCTTCCATTCGGGAGAAGACAGAGTTGTTAAGAGAAAGTTTTTGGAATTTGAAGAAGAAGGGAAGGGTAAGGTTCTTAACAAAAAGCCGATAATTGCAAGTTTAGCTGAGGAAAATGTAAACCCGAGGTCAAGAAGCGCTAAGTTAAGGATATTTGAAAAGTTATAAAAACATGAAAACATTAACAAAAATATTATTAACGCTTTTAGTAGTCGCATTCCTGCTATTGGAAGGGGTTAATATTTATTTGTCAAACAAAGTTTCATTAGAAAGTATTTCCGCTTCAAAAGTGAGAAATCAAATAGCAAAACTTCAGGAGAAAAACCAAGTTCTTTCGGGAGAAATTTTAGATTATACATCTTATGAATACATTGCATCTCGTGCCGGAGAGCTTGGGTTCCATGAAGAAAAGGATTTTGTCTCACTCTATGCTCCCGTTCAAGTTGCTATTGGCAGATGAATGTGAAAAAAGGACCACTTTTCAGACTCGGAATCACCATTTTGGCTTTCGCAACTCTTTACTTAGTCGTTGTCGTCCGCCTTTTTTATTGGCAAGTAATCCGGGCCGAGGAAATAAAATCAATCGGTCTTGACCAAAGTACGGATTCAATCAAAATCCAAGCAAAAAGAGGAGATATAAGTTCTTCCGACCTTTTTCCTCTTGCCACAAACACTATTTCTTATCTTCTCTATTCAAATCCAAAAGTCATCAAAGATAAAGAATCATATACCAAAATTTTATCTACTTCTTTGGGAAAGGAAGAGGCGAGTATCTCAGCTCTTTTGTCCCAAAATCTTTTTTGGGTGAAGCTCAAAGATAAGCTTACGCCTGAAAAAAAAAGTCAAATTGAAGCTCTTAAGCTTGAAGGTGTAGGTTTTCAGCAGGAAAGTTTCAGATATTATCCGGAAGCATCTATGGCAGCGCAGCTTGTCGGTTTTGTAGGAAAGGATAATCAGGGCGCCCCAAAAGGTTATTTTGGCCTTGAAGGATATTATGATGAGCAATTAAAGGGTCGTGACGGAAAGCTATATGTCATTAAAGATGCGCTTGGCAACGAGATTCTAAATGAAGTCAGGGAAGAGAAAAAAATCGACGGAAGAAGCCTGGTCTTAAATATTGACCGTTCGGTTCAGTATTCTGCGGACAAAAGATTGAAAGAAGGAGTAGAAAAATATCAAGCCGAAGGCGGAAGCGCAATCGTAATGGATTCAAAAACCGGAAAAGTTTTAGCCATGTCTTCATTTCCCCGCTTTGACTCTCAAACATATTATGATTTTCCTGCCTCAGATTATAAAAATCCGGTAGTCTCAAGCCTTTATGAACCCGGATCCACATTTAAAGTGTTGGTTATGGCTTCGGCAATTGATGCGGGGTTGGTAAAGCCTGACACAAAATGCAACATTTGTTCCGGTCCTGTTTCAATAGGCGGATATAACATTAAAACTTGGGATGATAAATATTTTCCCAATTCCACCATGACGGAAGTAATTCAGCACTCGGATAACACAGGAATGGTTTTTGTTGGCCAAAAGCTTGGTTTAAAAAGATTTATTAAGTATGTGAAGCTTTTTGGAATGGGAGAACCGACCGGTATTGACCTTCAAGGAGAAACGACAGGAATTGTGAAAGATGAGAATTCCTGGTACCAAATTGACCTTGCGACATCTTCATTTGGCCAGGGAATTGATATTACCCCTATGCAGCTTATTAATGCTTTAAATTCAATAGCCAACGGAGGAAATTTGATGAAGCCTGAGGTCGTCTCAAAGATATTGACGGATGACGGAAAAACAATTGAAATTAAGCCTGAGGTAAAAAGACGGACGGTAAGTGAGGCTACAGCAAAAGTTGTAACTCAAATGATGGTCAATGCGGTTGAAAACGGAGAAGCAAAGTGGACAAAAATAAAAGATTACAAAATTGCAGGCAAAACCGGTACGGCGCAGATTCCAATTGCCGGTCATTATGATCCCCATCAGACAATTGCTTCTTTTGTAGGTTTTTTCCCGGCAAATGATCCGAAAATCACAATGATGGTTCTTGTAAATAGGCCAAAAACATCAATTTACGGAGCAGAAACTGCAGCTCCTATCTTTTTTTCCATAGCGCGGGACTTAATTACTTATTACAATATTCCGCCATCATTTTAATTGAAAACTTTATGAAATTCCTATATAATGCAAAAAACAGCTTCAAAAATAACTCACATTCCCAACGAATTTATTGTATTTCCTTTTATGAAAAAAATGTATAAAAAAATGTATTTTATGGGAATAAAAGGAGTTGGAATGGCCTCTCTTGCCATAATAGCAAAACAAGCGGGAATCGACGTAGCAGGATCCGATGTTTCTACCCATTTCATAACCGATGAAACATTAGAGGCGGAGGGAATTCATGTTTTGGCAGGTTTTGATCCCCAAAACGTTTCAAATTTTCTAGGAAAAGAGGATGCTTCAGGGGTTTTGTTTGTTGCTACGGGCGCCCACAATGGATTTGATAATGTTGAGGCAAAATTTGCAAAAGAAAAAGGGATAAATGTTATTTCTCATGGGCAGGCAGTAGGGCTTTTTATGGAAGGGAAAGTGTTTGATCGCGAATGGTCAGGAATTTCGGTTTCCGGGGCTCACGGAAAAACTACAATTTCGGGAATGATAGCCGTGGCGCTTTCAGCACTAAGGTTTGATCCAAGTTATACAATTGGCACAAGCTCTATTTTTCCAATTGGTGCATCCGGCCATTACGGAAAAGGTGATTATTTTATTGCAGAAGCTGATGAATATCTTTCCGAGTCAAATTACGACAGAACTCCAAAATTCCTTTACCAAAAGCCCAAGTATCTGATAATTAACAACATAGACTTTGACCATCCCGATTTTTATCCTTCAATTGATGATATCTACGAGGCTTTTTCAAAGCTTGTTGCAGGTTTGGATTCCGGAGCTATTGTTATCGGGAATGGTGATGATGAAAGAGTAAAAAAACTTTTAGATGGGCTCCCGATTACCATAAGAAAGGTCACTTACGGAATAGCAAAGGATAATGAGATTGTTTTGGATAAATTTCATCAGGAAAGGGATAGCGTTCGTTTTGATGTTTTGAATCTTGGGACACTTCTTGGAGAAGTCAGGCTTAAAGTACCGGGTTTTCACAATGCAAAAAACTCTTTAGGAGTTATAGCGCTTTTAATCGAACTCGGAGTATCTTTTGAACAAATTAAAGATGCGCTATTTGCTTTTGAAGGAACAAAAAGGAGAATAGAGAACGTGGGGGAAACCAAAAACGGCATAAAAATAATTGATGATTATGCGCATCATCCTGAAGAAATTAAAAAAACTCTTGCAAGTCTTAAAACGCTTTACCCTGAAAAAAAGATAATTGTTATCTTTCAGCCACATACTTTTTCAAGGACCAAAACTCTCCTTCCGGATTTTATCTCATCTTTTGGGGATGCCAATAGTTTGCTTCTGCTTCCGACCTTTGCTTCTATGCGGGGGGATGACGGGCAAGGGAGCGAAGATCTATTGGAGGGATTACGCAGAATTAATAAACCGGCTCTCGTGTTTGAAAACATAAATAATGTGGTAGAATACGTAGGCCAAAATTTTCACGATACAAATACGCTCATCGTGACCATGGGGGCGGGCGATGTTTACAAGGTCGGGGAGAAGTTGGCTATCAAAGAAAAAAATTAATTCTATATGCGCAAATATATTATTAATGGAGGAAACGAACTTTCAGGAGAAGTATCCGTTTCAGGCACAAAAAACGTCGTATTAAAGGCACTTATTGCGGCTTGCTTGACAAGCGAAGAAGTAGAACTTAAGAATGTGCCATTAATTAGCGATTTCTTTGTGATGCTGGAGCTTGTTAAGGAAATTGGAGGTAAGGTTTCTCTTTCTGATCATACGGTTAAAATAAAAGTTGAAAAAATTCACAGCGTTAAGCTTCCTCTTGAAATCGGCGCAAAAACAAGGACTTCCTCAATGTTTCTCTCACCTCTTTTGGCACGCGCTCATGAGGCTTTAATTCCAAATCCAGGAGGCTGCCGAATAGGAGCCCGGCCAATTGATAGACATATTGAAGGTCTTGAACAAATGGGGGCTACGATTTCCTACATGAGTCAGGATGGATATTTTCATGCAAAAACACATGGTCTTAAAGGCACCGATTATACTTTTGTGAAA
>JAKAHW010000085.1:2124-4884 GCA_021825285.1 bacterium | reverse complement strand
GCCAATGGAACGAAGAGCTGCTTCGCGCGCAAGAGCGAAAGCTTCCGGCAAAACTAAGAAAATGCTTTCTCCTTCCTGAATCCTCTTCTTTAATTCCTGTGTTTTTTTTGGAAAATCCTCGTCTTTTAATTTCTTTACAGATTGTTCTAGCGCGTTTATCTCTGACACTATTGGAAGGAGTTTCTTGACCTCACGGTCATTCGAATCGAAAATTTTGCTGAATGTCCCAAACATATTGAAATTTTAGCACAAAGAAGCGCTTATTGCGAGCAAAAGTAGGTTCAAAAAGTAATATCCCCCACTTGTGGTGAGGGATATAATACCATTTGATCAATTGGTATTCCGATTTTACGGAACCAATTCGAAATCTAGAGATTAAACTCTAGTTATTTCTTCTTTTTCTTTGCTTTTTTAGCCATGGACAGTACACCTCCTTTCACTTCCGAAAATCGGAATTAGGTGTAACAATATCGTGTAAAAAAATAAAAAAAATGTCAAGGGGAATAACTCGCTTCAAAAATGCTGTTTTAGATTGAAATACCAACAAAAATGAAAGAAGAAAAACTACCTATTTTTGGGGGAGATTTTGTCAAACCCGGTATATTTCCTCAATACTTCAGGAATTGTGACGCTTCCGTCTTCTTCTTGGAAGTTTTCAAGAATCGCAATTAAAGTTCTCCCAATCGCAAATGCTGTTCCATTTAGAATTTGAACAAACTTTTTTTCGATGCCTTCCTGATATTTTATGTTTAAGCGTCTTGCTTGAAAATCACCTGTTGTAGAAGTAGAAGTAACTTCTCTGTATTTCCCTTGCGTCGGAATCCAAGCTTCTACATCATACTTTCGGGAAGCAGGAAAACCTAAATCCCCTGTACACATTTTTACGACTTGATAAGGAATTCCTAATGCTTGGAAAAAATTTTCTTCAATTCCCAGTAAATATTCATGTTCTTCATCATCTTTTCCTTCGGCGACATATGAAACCATTTCTACTTTGTCAAACTGATGGACGCGAAGAATTCCCCTCGTATCTTTTCCGTATGAACCTGCTTCCCTTCGAAATGACGAGGAGAAACCGACATATCTTTTCGGTAATTGGTTTTGAACGAAAACTTCGTTCATATGCATTGGAACAATTGATTGCTCAGCAGTCCCTACCAAAACTTTTCCATCCTCTGTTAGACGAAACATGTCTTCATCCCCACCGTTTTCCATATATCCAAGTTTTTTCATTACTTCGGCATTAATTAACGTAGGCGGGATAATTGGAGTAAATCCTTCTTTAGTTAAAGTTTCTAGGACAAAACGAACAAGAGCAATCTCCAATAAAACTCCTTCGTTTTTTAAATATGCAAAACGCGCTCCTGAAACTTTTGCTGCTCGTTCGATATCTACGATTTCCAAAAGCTCACCTAATTCTAAATGGTCTTTAGGTTTAAAAGCGAAATCAGAAGGTTCTCCATTTTTTCGAACAACCTCATTGCCGCTTTCATCTTTTCCAACTTTAACATCATCTTTGGGAATGGCGGGAATACTTAGCAGTAAAGTATCTAAGCTTTCTTTTAATTCTTTTAGCTTGGATTCTTCCGAATCAATTTCGCCTTTTAGTTCTTTCCCACGATCAATATTCCTTTCTTTAGCGGCAGAATTTCTTTGAGCATATAGTTCCTGAATTTTTGAGGACAGCTCTCTATATTCCCGGTCCAAACCAATTATCTTTTGCACATCAACTTCGACACCTTTACTCCTGGCGCCTTCGGCAACTTTCTCCGGATTTTCGCGTAAAAACTTCAAATCTACCATATTTGCATTATAACTCGTTTTAAGCTTTTTGACTATCTAAATATTTTTTAAATTTAAACAATGATAAAGCTCTATGGGACATTTTATTCTTGTGTTCGGTTCCAAGTTCTGCAAGGGTTTTAGTTTCTCCTTCAGGAATTATTACTACATCAAACCCCCATCCATCATTTCCGCGCTCTTCTTCCGCAATTGTCCCCCTGAACTCACCTATGAAAACGCGTACGCTCTTCCCATCGTGAAATCCGATTGCATTTTGCACAGTAACAGAACGATTACTTTCGTTTTTAAACAATTCAAGAAGCTTTTGATGACCTAGTGAGTTAAGGAAGAATTTTACTAATGGCCCGGGAAATCCATTTAAGACATCGATTTTTACCCCGACATCATCAACAATTACAGGTTCTTTTACTTTCTCAAATGCTTCTTCAGCTTTTTTTCTGGCGACATATTCCAGATCTAGACTTTGAACCTCATCTAAATCAAGGTTAATTATTTTTATTGGGATTTCAAGAATTGCTTCTGCTTCTTTTACCTTTTCCTGATTCCCTGTAGCAAAATATAAGGCTTTCATTTCGAAGATTCTTGTAAGCGGGTTTTGACGAAATCTTTATCCAAAGAGGAAATTAGCCATGCAGCTTTTGGACCGTGGTCTTTCCCGAGAAGAGAAACATATATTGCGCCAAAGGCGTCTTTTGATTTCAGATCTAATTCTTTACTCAAATTGTAAATTTGTGTCTGCAGGTCTTCGGCATTTTTGAATTGTATTCCCGAAAGTTTTGATAGGTATTCTTTTTGTTCTGCCGAAAGTCTTGAAACTTCTTCCGGTAAGTTTTCCTGCACAAAGAATTTATCCTCCTCAGGCGCAAATTTTTCTAACCAAACTTTTGCATACTTTGCCCAATCCTCAGCCCCTTCTTTTTTAATTTCCTCCTGCATATTCGGCATTTGAATCCATTG
>JAKAHW010000085.1:0-2114 GCA_021825285.1 bacterium | reverse complement strand
TAAAACGAACTTTGGGCGGCTCTTTTGGTTCTTTGATTTGAGACAGCTCATAAACTCTTGCTAAATCTTCATCTTTTTTTTCGAAAAATGCAGTAGCAGCTTCTTGATATTCATCAAAAAGCTTTGGAATAGTTTCTGGTTCTGCCGGATCAAAATCAATCGCTTGGTTTACACGTGTTTTAACCATCAAAAACCTTAATATTTCAGGAGGTAGAATTTCAAGCATATCAGAAGCAGAATGGCCTAATCCTTTTGAGGAAGACATTTTTTTACCGCCTATCAAAAAGAATTCATAGGCGATTGGATAAGGAACCGAAAAGTTCAAAACACGTTCACAAACTAATTCTGCTAAATCATGAGACCCGCCTTTGCTCATATGGTCTTTTCCGGCTCCTTCAACCGTAACGCCTAATACTTTCCATTTTGCCGGCCATTCAATTTTCCAAGAAAGTTTTCCGGCAATTTTTCCGTTTTCGCTGAATGGCGTTCCTTTACCCTCATTTCCGCAGCCCTTAACCCAATTCAAGCGGTCTTTTTCACAAATATACGAAACTTCTTTGCCGTCCCAACCTGTAACCCTGGTCGTCGAAACCTTTCCGCAATTTTGGCAATAAATTTGAAACGGATACCAATCAGAAGAAATTTCCTTTTTATAAAGCTCTTCATAAATTTCCCTTATTTTCTGAGCATTATTTAAGCACTCTTCAATCACTGCGTTCATTTTTCCGCTCCCGTATAAATCAGTCGACCAAATAATTTCAGGGAAACATCCAATTTTACTGAATACTTCCATGAAGTCCTTTGCGTAATATTTTGCATAATTTTCAAATCCTTCCACAGGTGAGGGAATTGTATATAAAGGCATTCCCAGATACTTTTCGTACTTATCTTTATCCAGATAAACAGGTAGGCCATCCATAGGATCATGATCGTCAAAAATATAGGTAAATTTTGACTCTACGTTAGCGTTTTTAAGCGCTTTGAAGACAAGATCGTGTATTACTACGCCACGCAAAGCCCCAACATGAATTTTTCCCGAGGGAGTCTTCATGTCATCGACCCATTCAAGAGGAAGTTTCCTCTCTTTCAGTTTTTGTGCCACCTCATCAGCCCAATACATATTAATAACGATTATATGGTCAAATCGGCTCCTTTACAACCTCTAAGGCCTTAAGCCTCTTTCTATTGATTTAGCAATAAGACCTCTAAGAGGAACCCATTTTTCATAGCTCAACGTTACATTCCTGGCATTTCTTGCCACCAACTGAACTCTTCCTGTATCTAAGTCCTCTTTTAAGCCTACTGGGAAAAAGGGCCTAATAACCAGCTCTCTCCTATCCGCAAGATATCCTACAGCATCTTCTCTCATCTCTCTTCCAGCCGTTTCAGCTGAAACAAGTCCCCTCTCGACTTGCTTCGCACGCTCTTCAAACCTATCAAGCAAACTTAAGCCCTGAGTTTCAGTTTCGTCTATCAAAAATGATCCTGTTTCAATAGTTGTCATTTTTACACCTCCTTTCATGTTATTTTTTTATTTAAACCCATCAAAAAACCCCTCTTTTTGAGGGGTCTTGTTTTGGTTCTTGTACTTTTTGTCTAATTAAACCAAGACGAAAACCCCTCCACTGAAGGGGACTTCATGTTCTTGATTGTATAAAATCTTTTCATTAAATTTAGTTTAGCAAAATTAATTAACCGAAACAATAGTGTAAAGAACTTTTCCTGCCGGCGCCTCTACCTCAACCTTTTCACCAATTGCCTTTCCAATTAAAGCTTTTCCAAGAGGAGATTCGTGTGAGATTTTCTTTGCTTTTGGATCAGCTTCCCACTCACCCACAACAGTGAATAATTCTTTTTTACCGGCAATTGAAACTGTAACTTCTGACCCTAACTCAACCGTTCTACTGTGACCGTTTTTCTCTTCAATAATTGAAACGTTTTTGATTATATCTGCCAATTCTTCAATCCTTCCATCCATTAATGAAAGTTCTTCCCGTGCTGCAGTATATTCCGAGTTTTCTGCCAAATCACCCATAGCACGGGCAGCAGAAACCCTTTCCAGAACTTCAGGCCTTTTTACTTCTTTGAGCTCCGTATATTCTCTTTTTAGCTCT
>JAKAHW010000084.1 GCA_021825285.1 bacterium | reverse complement strand
TGAGAAGAATTTGGAGTTTGTATTAGGCGCAACTAACTGAATTGATAATTGCTTTGCGCCCAAAAAAAATCCTAAAGTAGTTTTGGGCTACCTTAGGATCTAACTGGGAGTATAGCACAGGACTATAAGCTTGTCAAGTCCTAAACTATAAGCCGTTGTAACAATTTTAGGCACGAAAAACGAACCTGGAAATGCTTACTTATATACTACAGGACAATTAGTGATTAGTAAATAGTGATTAATGATTAGGGCGAAGTTTAGGTTTTTCCTATTCCCTATTGTCTATTACCTATTCCCTATTTTATGGTAGTTCGAGCTTTGTCATTATATAGGAGACGTTATCTGCCCAGATTCCATTGTTTGAAGGTGTGTACATGCTCATGATTTCCTGCGGCTCTACTAGTCCCATTGATTTATAATTCTTGGCCAGAGTTTTAGTTACTGTTTCAATTGCAGAATCAAAATTTGGAAACCGAGTCACCTTTTTGCCGTAAATTCCAAATCCCCAACAATTATAGGAATCCTTGGGCATTTTTTTACATAGCGTGCTTTCTTGCATGGCAATTGCCGGAATAAGTCTATAATCCAGTCCATATTTATCAGCGGTATCAACGATCATTTTGGCATATGGGGCAAGAGGTGATTTGTATTTTGACAAGAAATCCAAAAGTATGTCTACCCTAGCCTCTCTGGGGACAATAGAAACAACCGAATCCTGCTTCTTATCAGGCACGGCTTTATATTCTATGGAACGAGTGGTTCCGGATCTATTGACGTTTGACTTTTGACTTAAAAGTATTACCTGAAACAAGGCTATGGAGAGAATAAAAGCCGGCAAAAAAATAAAATAGGAGGTTAGAAAGAAGCCTTTTCTTCCTGCCTTTCCCAAAAACGAAAGCAAAACAACCCTTTTTTTCAGGTCTTCTTCCATATTTTCTATCGTGTCACATTTTAAAAAGCTTGTCAAATTAGGTTCGGTTTTATTTTAAAATGATATAATAACAATTAAAGCCCGGGTGGTGAAATGGTATACACGCAGTGTTCAGAACGCTGTATCCGTAAGGGTATGGAGGTTCAAATCCTCTCCCGGGCACAAAAGAGGAGATAGTGTTCAATCTACTCATATAACCCCGAATTTGACAATTTCCGCAATTCCTGATACGTTCGAGTTAGTGCATTTGAAAGGAGGTGAATAAATGTTTGGCAATGTAAATTACCTCGCAGTATTGGCCGCCGCAATTTCGGCTATGGTAGTCGGATTTATATGGTACTCGGAATCTTTTTTCGGAAAAACATGGACAGAACTTAACCGCATAACCGAAAAGGACAACATAAGTTCCTCAATGGGGAAGAATTATTCAATAATGTTTATGAGCTCGGTAGTTATGGCTGTTGTTTTTGCATGGTTGGTTAAGCTGAATAATTCAAGTACGCTTTTGGACGGAATGATTTTGGCTTTTTGGATGTGGCTTGGGTTTGTTGTCACGACTTTTTTAAGCGAAGTGCTTTTTGCAAAAAAGCCTTGGAAAATGTTTTTTATCCAGTCCGGGTATTATTTGGCAACGCTTTTGGTGATGGGTGCTATTTTGGCAGTTTGGAGATAAGTTTATAAATGAGAAAAAAGTTTTATAACTTCGAATAAGCCAAACGCTGCGATTATGGCAAACGCCAAACCTCCTGCCAGTTGAATAAGTGGCAGTTCTACGACTTTTACAGTCATTCTTGGGGAGAGAAATAAGGCAAGGTTTAAAATCATGTGGCCCAAAAATACCCCTATAGCAAATCCAAAAACGTTAATTATCGAAAACAAAGGGATATACCCTGCAAAATCGTCAAGTCCCAGAATAAAGGGAATCGTAATAGAAAAAGCGGCAAGGCCAACGAAAGATAGAGTTTTTAAGCTGGTGACATTCACGTCGGGAATAATAAGCCCTAAAATCGGCTTTGAGATTTTATTTAAAAAGCCAAGCTGAGTCTTTAGAAAAGAAACAGAGGAGTGAATTGCGGAAAAGTCCTGCTTTCCTTTTAAAAACTCTTCAAAACTTTCTTCGGCCATTCTCAAAAGAACAAGAGAAGCGATAATAACCATAATAGCCATTAAGATTGGAACTTCCCGGAAAAAACTCCAAATAACCAAGATAAAAATGGTTCCGGACATGTTTCCAATTGCTGTTCCGGTCTCAATTGCAATTCTTTTTTTCCATCCCGGGTTTGATTTCATTAAATTTGCGATAAAAATTGCAAAATCGACAGAGGTTTTAAGGTAAATTGTGAGACCAACCAATATATCCTGAAGCCGAATTTGGGGAATAATTTTTTCCTTAAAAGGAAAAAAGTTTAAAAAAGTTATGAATAAATAAAGGAAGAAAACGAGGCCAAAAAAGGTGGCTATGGTTAAAAATAAAGGAATCAATTGCTCTTTTGCAAATTGCTTCATGAGAAAATTATACCAATAACTCTTGGCTTCGGGCAAGCTCAGCCAGAGACTCTTGGTATAGCTTTTTTAAATAAATTTTAAAAAGTTATAGCAGAATTCTTGTTTTCCAAGCTCTTTTTAGGTAGAATATAACAATCTTTTCCTTATTAAAAGTAAGGTTTTAGGGCTTGTGTTGGAATGGTAGACAAGCATGCTTGAGGTGCATGTGTTCGCAAGGACGTGGAGGTTCGACTCCTCTCAAGCCCACAAACGAAAGTTAAAAGGCAAAATTCAAAAGTCAAAACTAAGGCATAAGTTTTAAAAAATGGACCCTTAGCTCAGTTGGTAGAGCGTCGCATTTACACTGCGAATGTCAGAAGTTCGAGTCTTCTAGGGTCCACAAAAAAACAATTGACTTTAGTTCGATTTGTGATTTAATTGTTAGAATCTGCTCTTTAAAAGCCGAGATTGCCAAGTTGGTCAAGGCGCGTGTCTGAAGAACACGTTATCCGGGTTCGATTCCTGGTCTCGGCACATAATTAGCTGTTGATCCTTAAAACGGTCGATGGCTAATTGCGCGGGCGTAGTTCACCGGTTAGAATGTCTCCTTGCCAAGGAGAATGTAGTGGGTTCGATTCCCATCGCCCGCTCTGATTTATTTGTTACCTCTATGTATAAAATTCATGGAAAAGTAAGACACGGCCAAAATAGAGGGAAAAGTTTGGGATTCCCTACTGTAAACATCAATGTTTCCTCAAGAATTCCTGAAGGCATTTATGTTTCGCAAACAAAGTTTAATCAAAAAAAATATCCTTCTCTTACCTTTATTGGAGCGGCAATTACATTTGAGGAAACAAATATCCAATCAGAAACCTACATTTTTGGTTTAAACCAAAATTTATACGGCAAAGTTATTTCTGTTGAAATCATAAAGAAATTGAGGGAGAATAAGAAGTTCGATTCTTCCGAAAGCTTAATCAAGCAGATGGAAGAGGATAGAAGGCAAGCGTTAGAATATTTTAAGAAGCATGTTTAGCGGAATAATTGAAGGCCTTAAAAAGCCAAAAAAAATAAGCAAAATTCCAGAAGGTTTACGATTGGAAATTCCTGTTCCAAATAAATGGAAAATGAAAATCGGAGATAGCATTTGCGTGGATGGGGTTTGTTCGACCATAGAAAAAATTGCATGTGCGGCTTTTGAAGTTTATTACATGCCGGAGACACTAAGCAAAACTACTCTTTCTCAGGCCTCAGCCGAACACTTTTTTAATCTTGAGATGCCATTAAAATTAAATAGTCTTGTTGGAGGCCATTTGGTTTCAGGACACGTTGATACAACTGCGGAAGTTTTATCAATTAAAAAAGAGAAGGATTCGAGAATTTTGGAGTTTCGGCTTCCCAAGCAATTTACCAAATACATAGTATATAAAGGTTCAGTTACCATAAATGGTGTTAGTTTGACTGTGGTTTCGGTTTCTTCCACTTCTTTTACGGTTTCTCTCATCCCCTACACTCTCGCGCATACAAATCTTGGAAGTTTAAAAACAGGAAATAAGGTAAATATCGAAGTTGACATGGTTGCTAAATACCTTGAAAAGTTATTAAAACAGGCGTAAAATTTTTCCCCTCCCTTGAATTGCTTTTCAACTAGTATTCTTACACAAGTCTTACTATTTTCAGCTTGAATTATTATTTTTTGTTTTGCTTGACTCACTTTTTTGCCTCTGTTATATTGTTGTCTTCCGAAAACAAAACACGAGTTTTGTTGCGGGAAAAAGGGGGTAACCAGAAATTAATAATATAAATTTAAAAGAAAAATTAAGGAGAATTTTCCTTACAACTTCAATAGCACTAGCTTTAGCAATTGTTTTTAATGCCTCTTCGTTTTCCTCAGCAATAATTTCACCTTTAGGCAGATCTACACCTAGAACTGCTGTAGTTCATGAAAAAAGATACGAAGTCTTTGGGTTTGCTCCTTATTGGAATTTGGACAAGCTTGATAACGTAGATTTTAATGTTTTGACAACTCTTGCATATTTTGGCCTTGGAGTAAATCCTGACGGAAGTTTTGCAGACGACCAGGGACTTGATAGTATCAACAGTCCGAAAGCTCAATCACTTTTTGATAAGGCGCATAGCGCAGGAACCCGTGTGGTTGTAACTTTGACCCAAATGAATAACTCTGAAATCGAAGCTTTTATGAATGATTCAGATGCTCAGAGAAAACTTATAGGCAAGGCAACAGATTTGGTAAGGAATAAACGTCTTGATGGTTTAAACATAGATTTTGAATATTTAGGAAATCCCGGAGATAGTTATAGGCATAAGTTTACCAATTTCGTAAAAGAGATAACCGGCCAAATGCATGAAAAAGTTCCAGGTTCAAAAGTAACCGTGTCTGTCTATGCTTCAGCTGTTAAAGACCCAAAAATTTATGATATTGGCGCAATCGGAAAGTTCTCCGACGGAGTTTTTATGATGGCGTATGATTTTGCGACCAGAACTTCTGACCAAGCAATACCCACCTCCCCACTTTATGGATA
>JAKAHW010000083.1 GCA_021825285.1 bacterium | reverse complement strand
ATACAATTCCGACGGTGTGGACATGGGAAATGGGGCGTTCAGTCTATCAAATACAGCGACCTTAACTATTGCAGGAGGAAAGACTCTGACAATTGGTCCAAATAAAAAAGTAGGGTATGGAGTCTTAGCTCAAAACGGTTCAATAGTCAGGTTTGGAGGCGCTTCAATTGCAAAGGGACCAATTTGGGTTCCGGATTCGGACGGAGATGGGTATGCGGATAGTTCTGTAATAGGGCAGCTCTTTTCACCGACGCTTCCCACAAATTATGTGAGAAGGTTCAGCTCTGAGTCAAGAATTGACTGTGACCCTGCAAATCCAAATATTTACCAGACTTTGGGAAGCATGGTTAAAGACACAGACCATGATGGATATGTTGATACGGGAAGTCCGGCAGCTGGGCCTCAATGCGTAGGAGGTAATAAAACATTTAACGGGAGAATTTATTGGAAGGATTCGGCAGGAAATTATACCTGGATGTATGACAATATAAAACTTGGTATAAATGACTGCGACAATAATTCAGCAAGACCTTGTGCACCTGTAATTTCTTCTGTAGGCTCTGCGACCCCAACCAGTTTGACGGTAACTTGGTCAGGAGGAGTTGGTCCGCCGGCGGATAGCTATACGCTTTATTACTGCGATCGTACGGCAGTCCCGGGATGTACACCCGGAACTCAAATATCTGCAAGTGCGGTCTCCCCATACCTTCATAACACGTCCCTTTCTTGCGGCAGAAACTATGCATATTTGGTAAAGGGAGTTAATACAACAGGTGCTTCTGATGCCTCAAATGTTGTTCAGGCGTCCACAAGCGCTTGTCCGGTTGCTCCTACGGTTAATGGTCTTTCTTCCGGTTCAATTACTGCTAA
Source organism: bacterium (assembly GCA_021825285.1). The sequence goes on along the minus strand of JAKAHW010000083.1, from coordinate 4,136 downwards.
CTCAGCTATTCTATATGCAACGGTAGCCTCAGATGGGGGATCCCCAATCCTTGAAAGAGGTTTTTGCTGGTCAACAACTACCACGACTCCTGTAGTGCCAACAAGTAATTGTTATGCGCTCGCCGGGACAACGGGTGCTTATCAGGTTACAACTCCGGGTCTTCCAAGTAGTTCCAGGATTTACTGGTCAGCTTATGCAAGAAATTCAGTAAATTCCACGTATGTTAATTCTTTTTTTAATACTCCTGCGCCCGTTAATAATCCTATTCAAAATAGCGGTTATGCTATGACAACGTGGACAAGTGGAGCATATAATTTCGGTTGGGAATTTACACCGGTTCATGATGGGCAGATAACAGAGCTTTGGGGTTATTTTGGAGGGTCGGGCGGTGCGACAGTATATCTTTACAATAGGGATATGGGAACACAGCTTGCAAGTGCCAGTATTGGCTCTAATGCTGCCTGGACAAAAGCAACACTCGGAACTCCGGTTTCAGTCTCGGCAGGCACTGTTTATATTCTCTCTTTTTATGCTACTTCCTCAACAATGCTTTATTATCCAAGCGGTTTACCGATGCCCGGGAAGTACAGTGGTATAAAAATATTTAGGTCAAACCAGTACAATACTCCCGGCCCAAGCACTGTGATAGCTGGTAGTATGTGGGTTCCTTTTGATGTAGATCTTACATATGTTCAGGGGGCAGATTCCTGTCACACTCTTTATCCTGATAATGATAATGATGGATACGCTATTTCTTCGGGAGCATCATCATTTTGTAGCGGGGTTGATGCTTCAAACTACATCAATAACACTTACTTAAATGCCAACACAAATGATTGTTATGATAGCGATCTAAGAGCCCATCCAAAACAAACAGACTACTTTAGCACTACTCGCCCTGATGGAAGTTGGGACTTTAATTGTGACGGGAGCATTCAATATTCTTTAACGACTTACCCACCTTTTCAAGTATGTAATAACCCATGGCCACCTCCCACCGCAAATGCTTATACGGGGTCTCCAGGTTCCTGTACGACTTTGAACAATATGTATACCTGCACCTCTGTGGGGTCTGCATCATTACCAGGTTGTGGAGTAACAGCGACTTATCAGCCGGGGTGGTACACTACAAATACTTGTTCAGGGGCAGGTTTTTGGTATTCTTTGGGACAGCAAAGTTGTCATTAACTATGGAAAACGAAGAAAATAAAATTAAAAAAGGAACAATTTTAGGGGTAGTTTTGATACTTGCCTTTATCTTAGGCCTTGAGGTTTCGTTTTCTTTGGCTAAAAAATCAAATCCGTTTAATTTCTCAAGCAAGACGAAAGTCCTTCCAACTCTTGCGCCAAATGGTACGCTCAAAACTCCTATTAAAGAGAAAGCTTTAAAGTCAGGTACTTTTCCTTTGATAATTTCAGATAAAGGATTCTCTCAAAAATTAACTGCCATGGAAAAGGGGAGCGCACTATTGCTCATTAACACATCTTCCAGAACCGTAGAAATAAGTGAAACTGACGCAAATGACAATCCTCTTAAAACGTATAAAATAGAAGCGGGTAAATCGAATCTGCCGATTGTAAAAACGAGTTCCGGCATCTATAAATTCAAAGATGACAAGGGGAATATTTTTGTTCTTTCAATTCTCTAGATCCTCAGTTGACTATCATCCAGTTAAATTGTATATCTTGCCCAGCAATTGAATTTGCTCCGACAGTAAATGACCCTTGGGTGTAAAGAGTGTTGGGGGTTTGTCTTAAGAGAGACAAAATGGAAGTTGTGGTTCCGACGGGCGTTATATAGATAAGCGAGTCTTTCGTTATCAAGGGATTATAGATAGTTACTTCTGTCCTGTATTTTTTTAAAACTGCTGTGCCGGCAGAACCCGTTGCGACCGCTTGTGTGTCATTAATTGCATAGGCAGGTGAGGCAAACGAAAGATTCAATTTTCCAAAAGTTCCGGAGCCGGATGCTGTCACATCACCCACTTGATTGACAGAAAGCACTTTATTTCCTGTTCCGTCCTGGACATTAAGGCTTGAATCAGGAAGCGTAACATTCAAGTCCTGTTGTGGCAGAGGAGAAATAACGTTTGCTGAAAGGGTTCCCATAACCCGAACATCCTTGGCAAACTCGGCATTTTCATTCACTTTCAAATTTCCGTCAGCTTCGATTTTTACCGCTCCGGCAAGGAAAGAAACTCCGCCTTGCCTCAATGGCTGAATTTCCAGGTCTCCTCCTAGCAGATTTATTGAATTACTGCTAATTGTGAAATTTGTTCCGATTGAAATAGAATCGAGCACGCTCAATTGTTCAAGAGTTGTGGGGCCGAAAGCAATTAAGCCTTCGTGAAAAGTCGCAAAGCTTGCAGAGAACGAAGAGATGTCTACAAAATTAGTTATTGGTTCATAGTTTGTGGTTAGTGGCTGAAGACTTAAATTCCCTGAAACCGAGCTTTGGCTTTGATTTGAAAATGTGGCGGCAATTGAGGCTATGCGGGAATCAAGCCCTTCAATATTATTTGCTATAATCCTATCTGCACGGAGAGTTCCGGCCACAGACGCGTTATTGGCACTCAAATTATTGACTGATAATTGGTTTGAAATCGTAGCCTCACCTGTGTTTACTCCTGAGCTTGTAAGTGTGCCGGAAAGGGTGGCATTGCCTTTGTTGTCAAATTCCGCAACCGCAGAGCTTGAAGCATTTCTTGATTCGTGAATTGTAAGTTTTGAATCATTTAAGCTCAAAGAAATATCAGAGGTATCTGCTAGCGGAGAAATAATATTAGTGCTAATTTGATCTGCTTCTACCAAAGGAGAAATTAGGGTAATTTTTGAAGTGTTTATGGTTTGAACAATAAAATCTTTAAGGCTTTGTCCGGCTATGGTAATTGAGTCGGTTGTGATATTCAGAGCTGAAGCAACCAAGGTTCCGGTTTTAATCACACCGGACATAAGAGAAGAGATTTGATTTTGTTGGTCGTGAATCGCATTGACGAGTAATGGAGTTATCTTTCCATAATCAAGAGACTTAAAGCCGAAAGCATCAGTTGAGACAATTTCGGGAACGATTTTTTCTACATCTTGGGCTACAAACCCTATTGAAGGAAGTCCGGAATTCCTCCATGTAAAGCTGACCCCGTTTAATGCCAGCACTTTATTTAATGCATCGCCAATTACATTTATATTGTCTTTGAAGCGGATGTCTGAAAAAGTGTTCCATGAGTTTGCGCGAGCAATAGAGCCATCACCTTGATTTCCGACTTGAAGCTGTGCGCCCGGAGTAGCTGTGCCTACGCCTAAATTCCCGCTGTTGGTCAGTGTGAGGCGAGTCATTCCGCTTGAAGAAGCGGTCAGAATATCTCCTGTTCCACTATTATCAATTACAAGTCCTGCAAATGAAGTGTTTCCCGACAATGAAGCGACGGATGCAGTTCCGGACAGTCCCCAAACATCAAGTGCAGAAGAAGGTCTGGAATTTCCTATTCCGACATTTCCATTGTTGGCGATAATAAATTTTGTAATTCCCGAAGAGGAAGCGGTGAAAAGATCCCCGGCGCTATTGTCGACCGAAAGGGCAGAAAATGATGAGTTTCCTGTGATTGAAACTATTGGGGTTGTCCCATTTCCAAGAACAGTAAGAGTTGAGGAAGGTGAGGAGACGCCTATTCCGACATTTCCATTATTTGCTATTACGAACCTTGTGTTGCCGCCGGCAGATGCCGTGAAAATATCGTTTCCTCCGGTTTCATTGAGAATTGTCAGAGCCTTACCCGGAGTTGTCCCGTTCACATTTAACACCCCAATAGGTGCGATTGTTCCTATTCCAACACTGCCAAGTCCGTTGTTTGGGCTCAAAATTATATTGCCTGTTGTATTGCCACCAATGGTTAGGTTCGAATTTAAAAGGCTTTGAATTGTTCCGTTCCCGTTTAAAGATATGCCGGTTCCTGTAGAAGTTGCTGAAATGGATGCAACCGGACTTCCCGATGCTACGTTCGTTACGGAAAATTTGGCTCCTGAAGTCGCTGTTCCTCCGATAAGAAAGTCTTGAGTTAAATTTGCTTGGTAAATTGTACCTGTTCCTTGTGTCCAGAATGGCGTTTCTCCGGTTCCGCAAGAACCCCAGACAGGCAAA
>JAKAHW010000082.1 GCA_021825285.1 bacterium | reverse complement strand
TGCAATGACAATTGAAAAAGCGCTTGAACAAAGTCCCGACCTTTCGATGGCCTACAAAACGGAACCTGAAACAAAAAGGCTTTTAGACGTTGCAAAAAAACTTGAAGGAGTAGCACGCCACGCTTCAGTACATGCAGCAGGGGTTGTCATAGCCGACAAACCATTAACCGAGTATACTCCACTCCAAAGAGAAACAAACGGAGATAAAGTTGTTACTCAGTATGACATGTACACTGTTGGAGAAGACGGAGTCGGACTCTTAAAAATGGATTTTTTGGGACTGAGAAACTTAACTATTATAGAAGAGACTTTAAAGTTTATCAGGCAAAACCAAAACGCTGAGATAGACCTTACAAAACTTCCTCTGGACGATAAAAAAACGTATGAGCTTCTCTCAAATGCGGAAACAACAGGAATATTCCAGCTTGAATCTTCGGGAATGCGAAGGTATATAAAGGACTTAAAACCAACTACCATCTTTGATTTAATGGCTATGGTTGCTTTATACAGACCGGGTCCCATGCAAAACATTCCGGAATTTATTGCCAGAAAACACAATCCAAAACTAATTAAGTTTCCCGATCCTCGGCTTGAGGAAATATTAGCGCCTTCTTATGGAATTTTGACCTTTCAAGACGACGTTTTACTAACAACAATTGCCCTGGCCGGCTACACGTGGCTTGATGCTGATAAGTTCCGCAAAGCAATGGGCAAAAAAATTCCAGCAGAAATGAAGAAACAAAGGGAAATTTTTCTTTCGGGGGCTGTTAAGAACGGGCTAACACAAAAAAAGGCCGAGGAAATTTTTGAGCTTATAGCGCCATTCGCCGGATACGGATTTAATAAATCCCACGCTGCATGCTATGCAACCATCGCTTTTAGAACCGGGTACCTTAAAGCCCATTATCCCGTTGAATTTATGACTGCACTTCTTACCGCCGAATCTCGCGGCACGACAGGTCCGGCTAAAAACGAAAAGATCTCTCAAGCAATTGCCGAATGCAGAAGACTAAAAGTCGAAGTCTTACCACCCTCTGTCAACAAATCCGAATTTGAATTTTCAATAGAGAATAACAAAATACGTTTCGGACTCACAGCCATTAAAAACGTCGGTGCTGCTGCAATCTCAACAATCCTTGAAGCAAGAAAAGATGGAAACTTTACGGGTCTTTATGATTTCTGTAACCGTGTAGACTTATCAAAAGTAAACAAAAAAACTCTTGAAAGCCTAATAAAAGCGGGCGCAATGGATGAGTTTGGAAATCGCGCTTCCCTTCTCTCTTCTATGGCAAATGTCGTTGATAAAATCAACAAAGAAGAAAAAGCTAAAATTAAAAACCAGTTCAGTCTTTTTGGTGATGATCTTGCCACAAAAAAAAGCTATCAGAAAGACACATTAGTTGAGGATATAGATGAATTTTCTGATAAAGAAAAGTTGTTTTTTGAGAAAGAACTTTTAGGTTTTTTCCTAACAGACCATCCATTAAACCACGAACTTGACAACTTAATAGCCACGGTTTCCCATAGCATAGTCGATTTGGGTGAAGAAAAAGAAGGCACCAGAATTAAAATAGGAGGAATTCTTTCACAAGTCAAGAAAATAATAACTCGTAAAAGTAACAGCGAAATGGCTTTTATTACACTTGAAGACAATGTAGGGTTTAGTGTTGAGTGTGTTGTGTTTCCTAAAACATATGAAATTGTTAAAGGCCTTTTGAATAGGGATTCTATAATAGTTGTTGAAGGAAAACTTGATTTTAAAGATGAAAGGCCTGTAGTAATCGTCGATACCTTAAGCCGCCTTCGAAGCGTTAATTAATATACGCTTTACAAGCAATTCATTGTTGACTAATTTCCCATCTTTTTATACAATAACGAGGTCATGGTTTCACTTCAACCGGAAGTTATCGGTAGTTTTTTTGGTCTTAAAATTACCAACACTATCCTTGCTACTTTATTAGTAGATTCTCTTATTTTGGCTTTTGTTTATTTTGTTTCAAGAAATGTAAAACTTATCCCGGGAGCTCTTCAAAATGTAAGCGAAATGGTAATAACCTATTTCTACGACCTGACTGACCAAATATCCCCCCAGTTTAAGAATGTTATCTTCCCTTGGTTTGCAAGCTTTTTTATTGTTATATTTACCTTAAACATTGTCGGACTCTTGCCTGGATTTGGAACAATAGGATTTTTTGAAGAAGAGGGTGGAAAAAAAGTTTTGGTCCCGCTACTTAGGGCGGCAACTAGCGACTTCAACACGACATTTGCCCTGGCTACAGTTTCTCTTGTCGTCACTCACTTTTTTAGCATCAAATACAACGGAATCGTAAACTATCTTAAAAGATTTTTCTCCCTAAATCCTATTTACTTATTTGTCGGAATACTGGAACTTATTTCAGAATTCACAAAATTGTTCTCGCTTTCTTTTAGGCTTTTTGGTAATATTTATGCAGGAGAAGTGGTGATGACAACAATATCATCGCTATTTGCGTTTGTTGCGCCGCTACCTTTTCTTTTGTTAGAATCTATTGTCGCCTTGGTGCAGGCACTCGTTTTTTCTATGTTAACAATGGTATTTATGTCTATTCTTATCGCTCCACATTCGGAAGGAGGTGAACATTAATGGTATTCTCCATTACTGGGGGTCTTATCGTCGCTTTAGGAGGTATTTTCCCTGCTTTTGCAATTGGTCTTATCGGTCTTAAAGCAATGGAAGCAATCGGACGAAATCCGGAAGCAGCAAGCAAAATTCTTCCACCAATGCTTTTAGGTATGGCATTTGCAGAAGCTATTGCTATTTATTCTCTTATTTTGGCTTTTATAAAATAAAGTAAAGCTCTTTATAAATAAGCATAAAGGCGATATTTATTATGGAAATTTTAAAGAATTTTGGATTTGAACCTGGGTTTTTCATAGCACAAATAGTAAATTTTTTAATTCTGGCTTTTGTATTTAAAAAATATTTATACAAACCACTATTAAAAGTGCTGAATGATAGACAGGAAAAAATAAAAACAGGTCTTGATGAAGCAAATCAGGCTCACGAAGCTTTGGAAAAAGCGAACGTAGAACGTGACCAACTTCTACAAGAAGCGGCAAGAGAAGCTGAGAAAATACTTATAGAAACAAAGGCTGCATCTGAGAAGATAAAGGAAGACATGCTTTCCGAATCAAAGAAGGCAGCAGAAAAAATCCTTTCCGCGGCTTCAAACCAGGCAAAATTAGAAATTGAAAGAATTCAAAAAGAATCCAAAAATTTGGCTTTGGATATCTCAAAGAAAGTATTAGACAAGGTAATTGAGGATATGTTCACAAAAGAGGAAAAAGATAAGATCTTAAAGAGAAATATTCAGAGACTTAAAAAATATGAATGAACAAAAGTTAAAGAAGTTGGCGGAACTAATTGCTAAAGAGGGAAACGCAGGAACAAACGCAATTGATTATGTTTTGAAAAAATTAGGAAGAAGTGATTTAATAAAATTCTTATCATATCTTAAGGCTTACTCGGTTAAAAATGCTGTATATGTCAAATCCGATACAGAGATTCCAGCAAGTTTTAAAGCAAAAATTATTGATATTTTTAAAGATAAAAGGATTGTTTTTTCAAAAGATGAGCAAATAAAATCAGGTATTAAAGTGACAATAGAAGATACGACTATTGATTTGTCCGTAAAAAATTACTTATATCAGACAATAGAATCATTAAAAGAAACCATATGAACGGAAAAAATAAAACAAAAAACGAAATAACCTCTGAGGATTTTATCAGAGAAATTGAAAAAAAACTTTCAACCATAGATGTCTCTCCAAAAGCATTGAATGAAGGGTTAGTTGAGTCTATTGGAGATGGAATTGCTAAAGTTTCGGGCTTATCCCAAGCTGGCTTCGGAGAAGAGGTTGAATTTGAGAATAAAGCTCTCGGTCTTGTTTTTACCCTTAATGAAGAGCAAGCATCTATAATTCTTCTTTCCGAAACAAATTCAATTACTGAAGGAATGAAGGTAAAAACAACTGGAAGAATTTTGGGAGTAAATGTTTCTGATGAGCTAGTAGGAAGAGTAATCAACCCATTACAGGAACCTTTAGATGCAAAACCTTTAAAAAGCGGAGGAAAATTTTACCCTCTTGAGACAATTGCTCCGGGAGTAGTTGCCAGACAAGCCGTAGACACCCCTTTGAAAACTGGAATTAAGGCTATAGACGCTATTATTCCAATAGGAAGAGGGCAAAGAGAGCTTATTATAGGTGACAGAAATACGGGAAAAACTGCAATTGCAATTGACACAATTATTAACCAAAAAAAGAAAGATCTGGGGTTAAAAAGAGTTATTTGCATCTATTGTGCAATTGGGCAAAAAAGGGGAAATGTCGCAAGAACCATAGCCAGACTAGAAGAGGCTGGGGCAATGGATTATACAATTATTGTTACCGCGGGCGCATCTGAATCCCCTGCCCTTCAATATCTGTCTCCATTCACCGCTGTATCCATAGGGGAATACTTTATGAACAAAGGAGAAGATGTTCTAATTGTTTACGACGATCTCTCAAAGCATGCTTGGGCATATAGGCAAATTTCTTTGCTTTTGAGGCGTCCTGCAGGCCGAGAAGCTTATCCCGGAGACATCTTCTATCTTCACTCAAGATTGCTTGAGAGAGCTGCAAGGCTTTCCGACAAAAACGGTGGAGGGTCGATAACTGCTCTTCCTATTATTGAAACTCAAGCGGGGGATGTGTCGGCTTATATTCCAACCAATGTCATTTCTATTACAGATGGGCAAATATACCTTGAAACCGATTTATTTAACTCGGGTACGCGACCGGCGATTAATGCAGGGCTTTCCGTGTCCCGTGTTGGAGGTTCAGCGCAAACAAAAGCCATGAAGCAAGTAGCCGGTCCTTTAAGGCTTGATCTATCACAATACAGGGAGCTTGCCGCATTTGCTCAATTTGGAAGCGATCTGGACGAAGCAACCCAAAAGAGGATTGAAAGAGGAAAAAGAGTTGCA
>JAKAHW010000081.1 GCA_021825285.1 bacterium | reverse complement strand
CCTATTTCCTTTCCTAATTCGTAATGATCTGCTTGCGCATTTTTACCAAGCTCCAAAAGCGGTTCCAAAACCACTATCTTTTTTCCACGGAAATTTTTTAAATATTCAAGTGCCCCCAAAACAAGACTTGAGTTGGAATAATGGGTATCGTTTACCAAAACTGCCCCATTCCCCATCACATACGGTTCCATAATCTTTGGTAAAGGATGGATATCGGAAACTATTTTTTTAATATCTTTTATTTTTATTCCCAAATGAATTCCTAAATATATTGCCGGGAGAAGCCTTTCAATATTTCTTTTCCCCAATAAATTTGTTTCAAAAGTTCCCAAATTTTTTTCTTTCAAGAATAGGTCAAACGTTAACGAAAACTTTTTTTCTTTTATATTTTTTGACTTTAAATCAACATCGCTCTCTTCCAAAGTTCCATACAAAATTTTATTTTTTCTTGTTTTTCGGAAAAGAGAATATGCATGCTTACTGTTACCGTTGAAAACTGCCAACCCATATCTTGGTAAATTTTCTATCAGCTCATATTGAGCATCAACGATATTGGTAAGATTTTTAAACAAAGAAATATGGTCGTCAGAAATTCCTGTCAAAACTCCTATTGTAGGTTTTATTATTTTTGCAATTTCATTTATTTCCCCTTTTTTATATGCTTCAATTTCTACGATTAGCACCTGTTTTTTAGGCGTTAAGCTTTTACTAATAGTTCTTGCAATGGAAATAATTGTATTTTCGTTATCTCTGGTTTTTAATACATTGAATTTATAAGAAAGAATTTTTTCTATGAAATCTCTTGTGGAATTCTTCCCATAACTTCCTGTAATTCCAATTGTTATTAGATTTTTCCTTTTATTAATTTTGTCTATTGCGCGATTAATAATTTCATCCCTATAAAAATCCGTAGGAATAGTCAAGATCAATATAAAAAAGGTGACAACAAACGGAAGAAGGGAATCAACAAAAATTATCCAAAAATATTTATCAAGAAGAGGTAAAAGAAAAATTAACATTTCCAAAACCAAAGAAAAAAATAAAATCGAGATTGCTTTTACCGTAAATTTGGGAAAACTTATTTGTCCTGAGATAATGTCTTTTGTAAATAGATAAAAAAGTAGAAAGTAAATAGTAAAAACAAGGACAGGATAAATTGGATAAAGAGATGTTGCAAAAATAGTTACAAAGTAGAAAAAAAATGCAACTAATTTCAATAAATGCAATTTACCCCAAACAATATTTCTACCCTGACTTGTTTCCCTAAGATGCAACAAGACCCTAACTCCCGAATATTCTTTTTGCTGCCAAATTTGAATCCAAAATAAAGTGTTTTTAACGAGGAATACCAAAAAAAGAAATAAAATCCCTAAAAAAAATAAATCCGACATAAATTAAGTAACTAAATTTGTGAATTGGTGGGTGATTTTTTTTGTAGACGGGACAGATGTAAAGCTTAAGAAAAACAAAGAGTTTTTACACGCCATATTTAAACCACTAACATTTCCGCTTCTTCCAGTTCTTCAGGGGTATTTACCCCTCTCCATTTTAGCTTATTAATCATTAATGCTTCAACTCTTTCTTTTGCTTTTACGGCAATTTCAACAAGACTCACAATATAATATTCTCCGCTTGTTTTGCTTTTTTCAATTTTTTTGATGTTGTTCTTTAGAAAATTGTAAGAAAAAAGGTAACATGCCGCATTAATTTCGTTTATCTTTCTTTGGTTTTCGTTTGCGTCTTTTTCCTCAACAATATCTATAACTTTTCCCTCAGCATTTCTTTCAATTCTTCCAAGTCCTTTCGGATTTTCCATTTCTATTGTTAGGAAAGTTATTTCAGAATTTGTTTCCGTATGTTTTCTAAAAAGCTGTTTTAATAAATCGGGTGAGAAGAGAAAAGAATCATCACCATTTAAAACAATTACGTGCTCTGTGTCATTTGGGATTTTTTTCATTGCGCACATTACCGCATGACCGGTTCCAAGCCTTTTCTTCTGTTCAACAGCTTGAATTTCTTCATCCAATAATGAGAGTACTGATTCTTTAGCATGACCGACAACAACCAAAATATTTCTTACCCCGGCTTCCCTTAAAATATTAATGGTGCGACTTACCATAGGAACCCCATTCAAATGATATGCAACTTTATTTTTTTCTTTTGCCTTCATTCGAGTCCCTTTACCTGCAGCCAAAACTACTGCCCAAACTTTATCTAAGTTTTTTTCATCTATTGCCGTCATAGCTCCTCCTCCACCTTTATATTTGCCCCAAGTTGTCTAAGCCTTTCATCAAAAGCCTCATAGCCTCTTTCCAAATGGTCTATTCCATAAATAACGCTTTCTCCTTTTGCAAGTAAAGAAGCGAGGACCAAAGTTGCCCCGGCCCTTAAATCTGCAATATTTAAAACTGCATTATGAAGCGGCGTAAGACCAAAAATTTTTAATGCCTGATTATGTTCATGTCCCTCTTCATAATTAAAATTATAAAAATCTTTTGGATTTTTGATTTCCGGGTCATAATATTTCATTTTTGCTCCCATTTTTCTTAACTCCTCAACATATGCAAATCTGTTCTCGTAAACTGTCTCATGAATTGTAGATTCCCCTTTTGCTTGTGTCATAAACAATGCCCATGGGCCTTGCCAATCGGTCATAAATCCCGGATGAGGTTTTGTCACGATATCTGTCGGACTAATTCCATTTTTCAAATAAAATCTTACTTTTCCGTCAATTTTTTCGTAAGATCCTCCCGCTTCTTCATACTTCTTTAGAAATTCTGAGATTGTAGACAAGTCTACATTTTTTATAAGTATCTTTCCCCCTGTTAATGCTGAACAAATTGCAAAAGTGACAACTTCATTCCTGTCCGGCATTATTGAATAAGATGCTCCATGAAGCGAAGGAACTCCGTCAATAACAATTGTTCTCTTTTCTTTTCTTTTAATTTTTGCTCCCATTAAATTTAAAAGATTTATCAAATCATCAATTTCCGGCTCTTCTGCCGCATTCCCAAGCACTGTTCTTCCTTCTGCCAAAACTGCCGCAAGAATCAGGGTTTCTGTACCTGTATGGGTATTTTTCACAAAAGTATAATCGGTGCCTTTAAGACCATGTGTTTTTGCATGAAAATATCCATCCTGACTCATGTAGGAAATCGTAGCCCCCATTTGTTCAAGACCTTCAATATGTCTATCAATTGGCCGTGCTCCTATTCGGCAGCCTCCTGGATTTGGGATTAAAGCTTCATGGGCGCGTGCCAAAAGAGGTGAGAGAAACATTGAGGAAGTCCTTGTTTTTGCGCCGATTTCAAGAGGAAGCTTAACGCTGTGAATTTTTTCAACTTTTATTTTAACCGTATGATCAGAAAGAGAAACCTTACCTCCGATTTCCTTAACAAGCTCAAGCATCACAAAGAAATCGCTAATTAATGGCACATTCTTAAGTTCTACTTCTTCGCTTGTCAAGCAAGCCGCAATAAGTGCCTTTAATACGACGTTTTTTGTACCTGAAACGGATACTTCTCCTGAAAGTTCGTTTCCTCCATTAATAATATATTTGCGCATATAAAATTAATTTTTTTCTTTAATAGCCAACTTCTCCCCGACCTTGTAAACATCGCCCGCCCCCATGGTCACGATGAGCGTATTTGTATCGTGGAAATTTTGGTCTACGTATTCTACCACATTATTTATATTTTCAAACACGAGAGCCGGTTTGTTAATTTTACGTAATCCCTCCAATAAATCTTCGCTCCCTTGCCCGTCATCCCCACGCATAGAAGCAAAGGTCGGAAGCAGAAGCAAACTATTGGCATCCCCAAAAGATGAGATAAAATCCGGAAGGAGAGCTTTGGTCCTTGAAAAAGTATGGGGCTGAAAGACAACAATTATCTTTTTTTCAGGATAAAGCGTTTTAAGGCTTGCAAGAGTTTTTTTAATTTCTTCAGGATGATGCGCATAATCATCAATTATTTTTATGCCGTTTTTGGTTTCCCCCACGTTCTCTATTCTTCTTTTTGTTCCTTCAAAAGCAAATAGCGCGTCTTTAATTTGTTCAAAAGATACTCCAAGCTCTATTAAAAGCGCTATAACTCCTAAAGAGTTTTTTGCATTGTGAAAACCCGGTACTTTAAGCCTGACTTCCCCAAGAAGTGTCCCAAGATTCAAAACATCAAAGCGAACATTGTCCCTTTCCTGATGAAATTTATCCAAAACAATCTCATTATCCTTTGCTATTCCATAAGTGACCTTTCTTATGGTGATCGGGAGTTCATCTAAAAGTTTTTTTACCCTTTCATCATCACCGTTCCCGATAACAATAGCTCCGGAATCCAAACCTGCAACAAGCTTTGAAAAAGCCTCGTAGATATCATCAATTGAAGAATAAAAATCGGGATGGTCAAAGTCTATGTTGTTAATTATCAGGTATTTGGGTTTTTGGTAAAGGAATTTTGGAGTTCTATCGTAATTTGACTCGGAAAGATACTCATCGGCTTCTGCAACAAAAAAATCACCTTTTCCGTAATGGCCGGACGCACCAATTGGAAAAACAGAACTTGTACCAACTGTATAACTTGGATCAAGCCTTAGTGCTGAAAGCGCCACGGCTATCATGCCTGAAATAGTAGTTTTTCCATGAGCTCCGGAAACCGAAATTCCTGACCATTCGCGATCAAACACTTTCCCTTCCATAAAAAGCCCTACTGCCTGCCCATGAGAAATAACATTTATCCCTTTTTCTTTTGCAAATTGTGCCTCAACATTATCAAATCCATCGTGGGCGCCCGTAGCAACAAACAAAACCTGTGAAGCATCATCTTTTCCTAGAAAATTTGAAACGTTTTGGGGATCAAAACCTGCCAAAACAGGAATTCCCTCCACGTCTAATATTTCATCGGTTATGAAATGGGTAGAGACATCGGATCCTGCTACGTCAATTCCAGCTTGTTTGGCTATTATGGCAAGAGAAGCCATTCCAACTCCTTTTATTCCCATAAAATACATTTTTTTATA
>JAKAHW010000080.1 GCA_021825285.1 bacterium | reverse complement strand
AATTATTTCAGATTGCCAATAAACATTGTGGTGAACTTTTTCGGGTATATCCTTACCACAATTTTTGGATCAGTATCAATTCCTTTTTATAGATTTCTTGAGAGATTGTTTTCCGGAAATATAGTTTTGAGCATAATACTCTCGATTGTGATGCTTGTATTACTTCTTCTCGCCTTTGTTTTTGTTACAAAACACATAGATAAAGAAGAAAAAAGAATTTGGAATTTTGGGATTTTGTTTTTCGCAATAAGCTTAATACCATTTCTTTTTATCGAAAGATTTTCTCCCTCTTATAGCTACCTTGCTTCGATGGGAATAATCATGATATTGGTTGTATTTATAAAAAAGCTTTACGGTTATGTTTTGGCATTTGGAAAAGATATTGGTTTGGGCGTATTAGTTGTTTTGGTTGCGGTTTTCGGATTGTTCAATATTATTCAACTCCAGCAGTCATATATGGATTGGCATGGAGCAGGAGAAAAAGTGAAAAACTTTTATGTATCAATTGATTCTCTTTATTCTGATTATTGGTCAACTGAACCTGTCGAATTTTACTTTTTAGACGTTCCTAAAACCTATGGAAGCGCTACCGTATTTCCGACCGGCCTGACAGATGCATTATGGTTCGCTTTTAAAAACAGGGACTTGAAGGTTTATGAAGTGGGTTCGGTCAGTGAAGCACTTTCAAAAGCAGGAAATAATCCTGCAAAAAGGGTATTTAAGTTTCACGATGATGGTGGAGTAAGCGAAGTCGAGCGTAAAAATCTTAGGCCCTATGGTAAATATGGTTATTGATAATGAAAGCTTCAATTGTAATTCTCACATATAATTCAGAAAAATTTATCGGGCCTCTTTTAGAAAGTTTAAAAGCAAAATTTCAAGAAAAGATAACAAACGGAGAACTTGAAATTATTGTAGGCGACAATGATTCAAAAGATGATACAAAAAAAATCACTGAAAAATATAATTTTGCAAAGTTTGTCGAAAACGGAGGAAATTTTGGATTTGCAAAAGGAAATAATTTAGCTGCTCAAAAAGCAAGCAATGACGTTCTCGTATTCATAAATCCTGATGCTAGGTTTGTCGAAGGAGATTTGTTTGAAATGATTAAAGAATTTGATGACAAACAGTTAGGTGTGGTGGGAGGAAAAATTTTATCATATGACGGAAAAAGAGAACTTTCATGCGGGAAATTTTATACACCTTTTAATACACTGCTTCTTTCATTGGGTCTTGAAGAGAAGTTTGGTGTGAGATTTGCGCCTAGCAAAAAAAGAGAAGTAGATTTCGTAAGCGGAGCATTTTTGGCAATAAGACGAGATTTATTTCAGAAAATAAACGGATTTGATGACAAGATTTTTATGTACGTGGAAGATAGCGAATTATGTTTTAGGGTAAAAATGGAGGGTCTAATAATTATTTTCAGTCCTCTTGCAACGCTTCAGCATCTTGGGCAGGGAAGTTCAAACCGAACTTTTGCAGTTTTGAATATTTATAAGGGATTAATTTATTTCCAAAATAAACATATGGGTAAAATTGCCTTGTTTTTTGTCAAACTTATCCTTGGTTTCAAAGCGGCAATTTTATTTTTGATCGGGAAAGTAACTAATAACGAATATTTAAAAAATACTTATGGACAAGCTTTCAAAGTTGTTTGGGCGTAATTTCTTTTTTGGGATTTTTGCTGCGATTTCTATTTTTATTATTCTTGTAATCTTCTTTAAGGATTCAATTAATAATTATTTTATCGCAGACGACTTTACATGGTTGAGGTGGGCGTCCGGTTCGAATGCATCTATTTTAATAAAAAACTTTTATGATTCTTCCGGTTTTTTCTATAGACCTATCGATAAGCTGCTGATATTTTTTGCATTTAAAATTTTTGCATACCAACCACTAGGATATCATTTAATAAGTATTTCTTTGCACTACACCATTTCGTTATTGGTTCTCTTAGTTTTTAATAGCATTTTTAAAAAGAAGAGTTTGGCATTTTTGGGAGCTTTATTTTTTGCATTGACTCCAGTTCATGAGCAAAACATTTTTTGGTTTTCAACTTTTTCAATAACTCTCTCGTCCCTTTTTGTTCTTTGGTCATTGGTTTTTTATTTTTTGTTTAAAACCAAGAAGAATATTTTTTATCTTATTGTTTCAATTTTTATTTCTCTATTAGCAGTTTTTTCTTATGAAGGAGCGGCTATAATTTTTCTTTTAATTCCCTTAGTTGATCTTTTGCTTTCAAAGAAAGTTTGGATAAATCTTAAGTTTTATATTCCTTATTTTTTAGTCTCTGTCTTGTATCTAAACCTGAGAACTATTGCCGGTTCTGCAGGCTTTTCCGGAGATTATAATTACAATTTTATAAAATTAATCCCAAACTTTGTCGGGAATTTCTTTGGATATATTTTTATGTTTCTGTTTGGCTCAAATTCAATTTCGATTTATTCTTTGCTTCGCGTTTCCTTAAAAAATTATACAATTCCCATTTCTATTATTGGTTTGTTTTGTTTGTTTTTATTTTTTTTAAAACGAAAAGAGTTTTACAAATTGTTTCAAAAGTATAGCTTTGAGGTCTTTGGACTTTATTTTGCCTTTGTCGCTCTTCTTCCATTCTTGGGTTTAGGAAATATTACGGATAGGTATTTATATCTTTCCTCTTTTGGTTTTATTCTCACAACATTGGCATTATTAGAACGATACGTTTTATCAAAGTTAAAAAATCCAGGCGGTCTTATTGTGTATTGCTTAATTATAATTGTTTCCAGCATTTGGTTTTATAAAGAGTTTAAGCAAATAGAGTATCATTGGATCAAAGCATCCAAGATTACAAACAGCACTGTTTTATATTTAAAAACAAATTTCCCTTTGTTACCGAAAAATTCGAGCCTGTATTTTGTAAATGTTCCTATAAAATATGGGCAAGCTTATGTTTTCCCCGTAGGCCTTGAAGATGCTGTATGGTCTGTATATAAGGATAATTCGATAAAAGTTTACCAGGTAAATTCATTTGCGGAGGCAAAAAAACCTTATGTTTTAGAATACGGTTCAAATTTTGAAATTACAAAATTTAAACAATAGGTTTGATAATAGGGCCAAAATTGATTAGAATAATTGAATGAGAAAACTACAATACTTATTTTTGGCGCTGATACTTTTGGGAGGATTTATAGTTCGTTTGTACCGTTTTGATGGTCCGGTTGCAGACTGGCATTCATGGAGGCAATCGGATACATCAGCAGTATCAAGAATATATATTGAGAGAGGATTTGATTTGTTACACCCTCGGTATTATGATATTTCCAAGATTCAGACAGACAAAGAAAACCCCCAAGGATACAGGTTCGTAGAATTTCCTATTTATAATATTTTTCAAGCCGGATTGTTTGACCTTTCCAAATCATTAACTCTTGAGGAATGGGGAAGGGTAGTATCTATAATTTCCTCTTTGGTAAGTAGTATTTTCCTGTTTCTTATTGTTAAAAAATATTTCAGTTTAAATGCTGCTTTGTTTTCTGCATTTTTCTTTATGTTCCTTCCTTTTTCTATTTATTTTGGGAGAGCAATACTTCCGGATGAGATGATGGTTATGGCGAGTCTGGCAGGTATATATTTTTTCGGCCTATGGATAGAGAAAAAACCAAAAAAATCTTACACAAATGTTTGCCTTTGTTTTCTTGCCTGGTTATTTACGGCTTCAGCGTTTTTATTGAAACCATACGCGCTTTTTTTTACGTTGCCCATGCTCTATCTTGTGTGGAAAGAATACGGTTTTTGGTTTTTAAAAAAATGGCAGCTTTGGTTGTTTTTGATAATTTCGTTAGCTCCCTTGGTTTTTTGGAGAATTTGGATGCTTCAGTACCCGCAAGGTATTCCTTTTTCCGGATGGCTCTTTAACCAGGGCAACATAAGGTTCAAGGGATCCTTTTTTTATTGGATTTTTGCAGAAAGAATCTCAAAGTTGATTTTAGGCTATTTCGGATTACCAATTTTATTTCTTGGTCTATTAAAAAAAGAAACAGAAAAGTATTATTTATTTTTCTTACTTTTTCTTGTTTCATCTCTGGTTTACATAACCGTTTTTGCACGCGGTAATGTACAGCACGATTATTATCAAATATTAATTATTCCTTCTCTTGCAATTTTCATGGGAAGAGGAGCGGATTATTTGCTCTCATTTAAAATAAAATCTACAAATTTTATAACCGGCATTTTTTTACTATCAACAGCAATAATATTCATGCTAAGTTTTTCCTGGTTTTATGTTCGAGATTACTTCAATATAAATAATAGGGGAATGGTTGAGGCAGGAAGAATGGCCAAGACACTAATTCCCAAAGACGCAAAAATAATTGCTCCCTATAAAGGTGACACAACTTTTCTTAACAATACGGAGCATTTTGGATGGCCGGTTATAGATAGGCCAATAGAAGAGATGATTAATATGGGAGCTTCATATATGGTTATTGAAAATCCGACACAAAGCGACTTTCAAGGTTTTGGGAAAATGTATAAGCGGGTGGCGTCTTCGTCTTCGTATCTTATCCTGAAGCTTAAATGAAAAATATTCTTTTTGTAACTTACGATTTTCCATATCCAACAAATTCCGGAGGGAAAAATAGAGCGTACAATCTGATAAAAAGCACATCCTCCCAAAGCAACATTTTTTTATTCTCATTTGTTAGGGATGGATTCGACCAAAGCTACATCGAAGAATTAAAAAAAATAGGCGTCAGGAAAGTTTTTATCTATAAAAGGAAAAAATTAAAAAGCCCAAAAACGATAATAAGCGCAACATTTTCTTCTGGTTCTGTCTTTAAAAATTTGTACTACGAGAAGAAAGCGGAAGATCAGATGTTTGACATTATTCGTGAAGAAAAAATTGATGTCGTTCATTTTGAGTCTTCTTACACGGGTTTTTATATCAGTCGGAAAATTAAAGATCTTGGATCAAAACAAATTCTTGGGACAGAAAATATAGAGTATTTACTATACGAGGATTATTTAAAAAAGATTGCAAAACCTTATACGAAAGCATTCATAAGTTTTCAAATTAAAAGATT
>JAKAHW010000079.1 GCA_021825285.1 bacterium | reverse complement strand
ATCCAGGAGAGCCGGGATTTAATAAAACAGAAATACTCATAAGATTATTTACACAAGGAACAATTTACATTTCTCGCTCTCAGGCAAGAAGAATACTTTCAGGGCTAGATAAATATGAGTCTATTGTGTTTGATTATGATAAGGTAAGCACTGTTGGACAGGCTTTCGCTGATGAAATTTATAGGGTATTTAAGAATAGCCATCCAAGCATAAAAATTGAATCTAAAAATATGATTGAGCCTGTTAAGTTTATGGTGGAGCGAGCAGAAAGCAATAAATTTAAGCAAGATTAAATTCTCCAGTTTTCTATATTGACCTTTCGTCTCAAAAAGTCTATATTCTCATTAGGTGTTTTTGGTAATTATTGAAGCTAGAAACAAGGTATGTCTTAGACATCCCGGCATTTATACGGCAGAAAAATTTAAACCTCAAAATAGCAAAAAGATCCGGTTGTTAGCCAGACCTCTTTTTAAATCTTCTTTTGACACAAAAATTACAATTTGTTATTAACTATAAATTGTTTAAATATTTCGGTTGTTTTCTTCAATATCGTGTGTCTTTCTTGTGGATTGGATTTTGCAACAAGAACAGCAATTTTGTAAAGCAATGCTGGTTCTACATCAAGCCATTTATTATTTAGAGTTAAAAAGATGAGAAGGGTAATTACGGCAATCCTTTTATTACCATTCTTAAAAGGATGATTTTTAATTAAAGAATAAAACAAAACGGAAGCTTGTTCTTCAAGACTAGCATTAGAAAATTCATAAGCTTGTCTTGGTGATACTAAAGATGATTCCAGAAGCCCCCTGTTGGTATTGGAATAGTCAGGAATAGGTTCGTTAAACTCCATTAATTCTTTTGCAAGATTAAAGCAGATGAATTCGAAGTCTTCAATTCCAATCCACTTAAATTGAGGCGAGTCTTCTGAAGGTTTCTTCATACTGTTTTACGCCTTTTTGAACAGCCATTTTTATGGTTTTTGCTTTTTTAGGATTTTTTTGTTCGTAGTTTTTAATTTGTCTGTTGCTCATATTTCTATTATAGCATGTCAAATGTAAGAAATGAGAATGAATATTTGAAATTTGGATTTGCCTTTCTAGCAAAAAGATCCGGTTTGTGGCCAGATCTTTTCGCTTAATTTGGAACGTTTTTTGAGGACGTTCCCCTAAAATAGAAATTTGTCCCGCAAAAACTATTTCTATAGCAACAGTCTTTTTGGCAAGTTACGTAACATCCTTAGCGTAAACCTTTTTTTACTAATTTGTCAAGTCAGGAGCTCGCGGATTTTTTCGTAGGTTTCTTTTGAATCCAAATGGAATTTATTGTGGCCTATTACGTCAAGTGTTTCCGTTCTTGTCCCATCAATTGACGAACTCCAGTCGGGGACCATTTCATCCATTTTTGCTCGTAGACAAATAATTTTATTCTTGTTTGTTATTTCCAAATTTTTAAACTTTCTCATAAAACCGCTTCCGGGCAAGAGTTCAAATCCCGATTTCACAAAAGAAATAAAGAATGCTTTTGGGGTGCCTTTAAATGGGGCTCCAAGACTTATAAATTTGTCTGCCTTTTCCCATCCTTTATATTGTTCGAGATAAAGGAGCGATGTTATTCCCCCGGAGCTTATCCCCACAAGTGTAAAGTTTTTTAAATTCAAAGATTCAATATATTCTGCCAATAATGCTGCGCTTTTTTCAAAAGTGCCTTTGTAAATAGGAAAGTTTATAAGATAAACATCAAATCCTTGTTCTTCCAAATACCTTTTCCAAAACTTATGCATGGGGTTGCTATTGAACCATCGTTCTACCATAACAATAGTTTTTTTATCAGTTTTCTTTGCGTCTCCTCTGAAGAAAATATTTGCGATGCTGGCAAAAGGATAATAAATAACGAGAAAAAATTCTTTAACGATTCCAAGTATCATAACTTATTGATTGGGAGGATTAATTGCCTTACGTGTAGTCAAGAATATGAAAATTCCGATAACCAGAATTACAATAAGGGCTGTTGCGGCTGTTATATACCAAAAGACCATACTTTTTTTCTCCAATGGTGTTATTCCAAGTTCAAGTTTTCCATTTTTTCCTTGAATATTAACAATTTGTTTTGAAACAGAAGACCCTTTCCTAAGAGTTTCAATAGTATGAATTCCTTGAGGGACTTTATAGAATTTACCTACCAATACATTCGGATCATTTGGAGAAAGAATAGTTGATGCGATTACAGGATTCGGCATATTTGGATCCATAACTATTTTAAAATCAGAGGGGGTAACGCCTCTTGAAAACGGAACAGAGTAGAGCACTTCGTACAGTTTTATTCCATTGGATATAATTGGTGCTTCTGTCGGTATGTCTGTGTTTAGGGAGTTATTAGAAGTTTTTCCTCCTACGATTGAATAAGATCCGTCCTGAGCAAAGGATAGGATTTCAGCAGCCCCTTTGAATGCTTTCAAGGAAGCATTGGTGATAGCAACAGTACCAGTCCCCTGGCTAAGAGCTTTCAACGAGAGGGTATAGATTGTGCATTTATTTGATGAACCTCCCAGGATTACTCCTGCAAATGAAGGATTCTCTTTTGTAGGTGTCGTTACAAAGGCAAATCCACAGTCACCCATAGTTAAACTCTGAACACTTAAATTAGAGGAGACGGTAACCGTTCCCTTGGCCGCATTAAAAACTGTTCCTCCACCGTCCAATATTATTGAAATCCTTATAGTCTCTCCTGCTGCTAGAGTAGTGCTTCTTGGAGATACAGTCATATTTGCCGAATAAGCAGATGCGGTTTTTATTCCCGTAAAAAGGAAAATAATCAATATTAAAAAGGTTATAATTTTTTTAATTTCCATAAGCTTTTGCAATTATAGAAAAATCTGTAAGATCTACTAATGCATCCTGATTCATATCAGAAAGTGGGTAATTTAAGCTTCCTGTGTTTTCCCAGTCCGTAGCAAACATTGAAAGATCTGTTAAATCAATTACATTATCTCCACTAATATCCCCCATTTTATGCAAAGTAATACTGCCTGTGATAGTGGGAGATTTGTTTCCCGATGCATCTTTTCCGTAAGCGTTAAAGGAATTAAGCCCAAGAGTAAGCGTCGCCGAATATTCCCAAGTAGTGCTTGATGGGTATGAAACTCCTGTGGTGCTGTCGTTGATGTAAACTTGAGAAATTGAAGTCGTTTTTGTTCCTGAAATTAAGAACGGATTAATATAAGTGTCTGAGGGAAGAGACATGAGAGGCGCCTCCAGAACTATTGTTGTAGGTATAGGAGTAGGTGAAGTAATGGGTGTGGGTGTCGCAGGAGGAGTTGTGGGTGTGGGTGTCAAGGTTGGCGTAGGAGTGACAGGCGTAGAAATGGTATAAGTTCCACCATCTGCAGAAAGTAGGATTTCGGCATTATTTGCATAAGCCTTCACAGATGCTTTTGAAAAGGAAATCGTTCCTGTACCAATTGCATTGGCTTCTAAAAGCATTGAATAGAGAGTGCAATGCACAGAGGAACCATTTAAGATTCCCCCTGCAAATGAAGGGTCGGTAATAGTTGGAGTTCTATTTGTCTTAACAAAAGTAAAATTGCATCCGTTTGGGCTAGGCGTAATATCTAGAGTTTTTATAGTTAAATTTGGAGAAACCGAAATATTTGCTTGTGCGGCATTGAAAGCTTGTCCCCCTCCGTCAATAACCAAGTTAACTACGAATTGTTGTCCTACAGAGTAAATTGCAGATGGTGGATCTATTTTCATAGTGGCGGTTTTACTTGTCGCAGCTTCCTGTCTAATATTTTGTCTTGTAAAAAGCATGTAAAGTATGACAGGAAAAGCTAAAACAAGGAATAAAGTCACAATAGAGCGAAAAGCACCTATCTCTTTAAGTTTTTTAGAGAATTTCTTTTCAAGAATTATTCTCATTACTTTCAGGCTATATAAAAATAAAACAATTGTCAAGAAAGTATAGCTATTAGAGTAAGCTCCTTGAACATTAATTTAGCTTAAACTATAATTAGCTCTATATGTTTAAGCCTGTTGACCCAAAAGTTTCTTTTCCGGAACTTGAAGAACAAACTTTAAAATACTGGAAAGAAAATAAAATTTTTGAGAAGAGTGTCGAATCGCGACCCGAAGAAAAAAAATGGACATTTCTTGACGGTCCCCCATTTATTACGGGTATGCCTCACTATGGAAGCCTTCTGTCAAGTATTCCGAAGGATGTTTTTCCCCGTTTTTGGACAATGAAAGGGTATCGTGTGCGACGTGTGTGGGGATGGGATTGCCACGGGCTTCCTGCTGAAAATAAAGTAGAGAACAAGCTTGGTTTAAAGTCAAAAAAAGACATCGAGGAAAAAATAGGAGTCAAAAAATTTATCGAAGAGTGCAAACTGTATGTTTCCGAAGTTTCTTCAGAATGGGAATGGTATATAGATCATATTGGTCGATGGGTAGATTTTAAAAATGCTTATAAAACCATGGATATGTCGTATATGGAGTCTGTCATGTGGGTATTTAAGCAAATGTACGACAAAGGGTTTGTCTACAAAGGTCTTCGCGTATCTTTGTATTGTCCGCATTGCTCAACACCGATTTCAAATTTTGAGGTTGCGATGGATGCAGATAATTATAAAGATGTGACGGAACTTGCGTCCACCTATAAATATCGTTTGGAAGACAATACTTATATTCTTGCGTGGTCAACAACTCCATGGAATAAAATTGTGACTCCGGCATTGGCTGTTAATCCGAAGCTTTCCTATGTGAAGGTAAAGCAAGGTTCTGAATTTTATATTCTTGCAAAAACCACACTAAAAATGCTCAAAGACGAACCTTATGAAATCGTTGAGACATTTCGCGGGGAGAAATTGATAGGGAAAAAATTCGAACCTCATTACGATTACTACAAAGATAAAGCGGAGTCAGGGAAAAAGCTGTTTGAGATAATCGAAGGGGATTTTGTTACTGCGGACGAGGGAACCGGAGTTGTCACAATTGCAGCATACGGGGAAGAGGATTTGAAGGTGATGCAGGAGCAAAACGTGCATATTGAGGTGCATGTGAATGATGAGGGGAATATTTTGGAAAATGTGC
>JAKAHW010000078.1 GCA_021825285.1 bacterium | reverse complement strand
GCTTCAAAAAGAAGCCCTAAGAAACCTATGACAAAAGAACAAAAAATCATAATTGGTTTAATTTCAGGAGTGATTATTGTTCTTGGATTCTTAATTTTTGCTTTAAATGGAAAAAACGTTGAGAAAATTCAGAAGAAAGTAGCAAATAACCAAGGGCCAATCCCCAAAGTTTCCCTTATTCCTACCCAGGTTCCGAAAAAAGCAGAAACCATAATGGTAAGCTCTACCGGTTTTATTCCAAATAAAATAACGGTTACCGCCGGGACTGCGGTTAATTTTGCAAATTTTTCAGGAAATCCTGTTGATATTGAATCGGAAGGAGATAAAACACTTGTTATGAATATAGGAGTGGTTGCAAACGGCGATACGACAGAACAGAAGCCTTTATTGAGAGGATCGTATGGTTATTACAACAAATTTCACCCCAATCAAAAAGGAACAATCATCGTTCAATAACGACTCAAGATTCACGATTCATGAATTTGGGCTGAGCTTGCAAGAAAAAGATTACCTTATTCCTGAATCTTAAATCATAATTCTTGAATCTTAATAAACTGCTATTGACTTTCTCTCCTTTCTTATATTACGCTTAAAATACGGGGAATAGTACCCGCTGCCATGTCGTTTAAAAAAGTTGCCAAACTATTTACTAATAACTATTCACTATTCACTAAAGATGGCTTCACTCTTGTCGAGCTTCTTGTAGCTATTGCGGTTTTGGCATCTTTGGCAGGAGGAACGATAATAGCCGTAAATCCAGCAGGGCAACTCAATAAAGCAAACGACGCCAAAAGGCAAAAAGACTTAGCCCAAATTAAAGAAGCTTTGGAAGTTTTTTACCACGACAAATCGTGTTACCCAAAAGTTAGTGATACCGGTGCTACAGATTTTATGACCGCTTTGACAAATGGAGGCGAGTGGAGTCAAAATTCGGGAGCAACGGTTTACATGAAGAAGGTTCCAAAGGATCCAAATGGCTCTCCTTATTACTACATAACAGATACTGCTTCGACTTGTCCTCAATGGGCAGTTGTTTTTGCCCAACTGAACAATACTTCGCTTTCGGCATGCAATCTTGATAAAGCTACGTGTTTTCCGGGCGGAACAATTACGGGAAATTGGGCCTGTTCAACAGTCGGTTATACCAATTGTAAGCTTCTTGCTGCCGGAACCTTGGGTCCGACAGGAGTTCCCAACGCAACACCTACGACTTCGGTTGGAGGCGCATTGCCTACTCCTACGTCAATTCCCGGCTCTTTTGATGTCTTAATGAATAGTGTGCCACAGTTTACATCAGGACTTTTGAGCCCTTATACGCCGGCTACTTCTTCGGATCCGGTTTCTCTGAGCGTGAAAGTCCAGGATCTTGATGCAAACGGAAATGTTTTAGGCCATATTCAAACCGTTAAAGCAACTGTTTCAACGGATACAAAGCTCACAACTTACACTTTGGTGCGTGACACATCAGCCGGAGGAGACGATACAAACGGGACCTGGAAGCTCGGTACGCCATTTACAACCGGTGACACGATAGCGAGCAATTACAAAATTACGTTGGAGGCAAGTGACGATGCGGCACATTCGTCTTTGGTAACAATATCGGTGAAATAAGCATGAAAGTAAAACATTTTAATTTAGTTTTAATAGGATTAATTATCCTTTTTGTCGGAGGCTTCATTGCTGTTTCATATAAAACCGGTCCAAAAGTAGAGAAAAAGGTCATCACAAAAACAAAAACTCCTCCTTCCCAAAGCTTTTTGAAGTCCGAAAAGGAAGGAATAGTAAAAGATGTTAATATCCTCTCTTCTGGTATAACGCCTCAAGTTTTAACAATAAAAACCGGAGATATAGTTAGGGTCATAAATTCATCAGAAAAAGACGTGAAGTTAAAAGTAAGCATATTCGGGGGAGTGATTATTAATATTCCGGCAGGGAAAAGTTCATATCTTACCAATTTTACTCAAAACGGAAGATATGAAATAAGCGACGGAAGCGCTAGCGGAAAAATAATTGTTGAAGAATGAAAAAAATAATAATTGCTATTTTTATAGTTGTGGTTGCAATAATAATTGGTTTTGTTTTGCTTCAGAAGTCTGGAAAACTAGTAACTAACAAAAATTTTGCCCCGACGGAGCGAAACAAGGCTTCAGTAGCTGTAAATATTTCTGTTGCCGGGTTTTCAATAGGAACAGTAACGGTCGCCAAAGGAGCAAAAATAGAATTAAATAATTCAACATCCTCCGACATCGAAATAACTTCAGAAAAATCCAGTTTTAGGATTTCTGCAGGAAAAAGTTATCCATTAACCTTTTCAAATTCAGGACAGTATAAATATGTAGACAAAACCAACAACCAAGTTTTATTAATTATTGTCCAATAATATGAAAAAAATTCTTTATTCATTAGCTCTTGTAGTAGTTGTTATGTTTACTGTTTCTTCAAATGCTTATGCTGACACTTTTACCGCAAATGGCACAGGTAATACAGGAACAATTCAGTCATATACAGTTCCAACCACGGGAACTTACACTATTGATGCATATGGTGCGCAAGGCGGAGGTACAAATGGAGGCAAGGGCGCCAGGATAAAAGGAGATGTTAGTTTGACTGCCGGAACGGTATTAAAGATTCTTGTAGGTCAACAGGGAGGAGTTTATGGCTCTGGCTCAAGCGGGGGAGGCGGAGGAACTTTTGTAACTGACAACAGCAATAACCCAATAATGATTGCGGGTGGTGGAGGCGGCAACCTGAATGACAGCAGTCCTTGTTCTGCTGGTAGTGTTATAGATGGACAAATAACAACATCAGGAGCATACAGTCTTGATAAAACGGGAACGGGCGGTTCAAGCGGAAATGGCGGAACGGGAACCAATAGTGGTTGGGGTGGCGGTGGAGGTGGCTTGCTTACGAATGGTACGGATGCCTCAGCCTGTGTGTCAACGCACGGTACCGCATTTGTAAACGGAGGACAAGGAGGCGCAAGTTGTGCTACTAATGCCGTAGGAGGATTTGGCGGCGGAGCGGGCACCCACGGGAATACCGGAGGAGGCGGAGGCGGCGGAGGTTATTCCGGAGGAGGAGGAAGTAATCAGAATCAGACTCCTGATTGCGGCGGAGGCGGCGGATCATATAATGGAGGGTCAAACCAGACAAATACGGCAGGAGGTCAAACAGGAAATGGGCAAGTCATAATTACTTCATCTGGCGGAGGAGCAGGTTCAATTACCTTGCGGGGATCAACGACAGGAACTGTATCGGGAGGTTCAAGCGTTACTATAAATGTGCCTACGGGAACAACAACTAATGATGTATTGGTCGCAGGAATTTTTGCTAACGGAAATTGGAGCGGAGTTCTTGGTGTAACTCCTCCTACAGGGTGGACTGAGGTTCAAAGAATTAACAACACCAGTTCTTCGTATCCGCCTGTTACTGCTCTTTATTATCATAAGGTTACTGGAGCAGAGCCCGCGTCGTATGCCTGGGCCTTTTCCAATTATAGTGGAGGTGCGTACGGTGGAGGATGGATATCTAGTTTTATTGGCGTGGACATGAATAACCCCATAGATACTTCAGGTTCACAGTTAATAAATGGGTCATCAACTTATTCAACTCCAAGTATTACAACTACTGCTGCAAATGATATGTTAGTGTGGGATTATGGTAATTACGTAAGTTGCGGCACTTCATATTCCACACCAACTGGGGCATCTGTTATTTCCAATAGTATTCAAGGCGGCTGTACAACCGGTTCAGGTTTTTATAAAACGCAAGCCACTGCAGGTGCTTCAGGTAGTTTTTCCTCAAACGCGACTGCTTCATATGGAGGCGCTGCCATTCTCGCATTGAGACCTAAAAGCGCAGTTACTACAGTTGCAAGCAATGGATGGAGCTACAATTCTTTCAATGTAGGAATTACCACAACCACAACTAATTTCTCCTATTTCGGAGCACTGTATTCAACGACCAATACGGGAGACTGTAAAACCTGGACGAAAACCGGTTATCTTGTAGGTGCTGGGGGATCACAAACGTTTACCAATTACTATTATACCGTTTCAGGCGTAAATCCTAGTACAAGCTATTACTATTGTGCTTATATGTATGACACGGTAACGGGTGTTACGGCTTATGGTCAAGTTATTCCTACACCAGTGACAACAAATGCCCGTCCGTCTCCTATTGTTAACACTTACGATTCCACATTAATTGATGACAATTCAGCTGTAATCAGTGCGGGGGTAAATGCTTACGGCGCTGCTTCTACCGGGTTCTTCCGCTGGCAGCAAACAGCTACGCTGCCGGCCAGTTGTGCAAGTATGCCAAATGTATCTCCAACCGTTTCAACGGGTTCTTGGGACGGAAATTACTATCCTGCTACTTATAAAATGACATCTCTTCTCCCTGGACTTCCGTACTATTATTGTTTTCAGTCATCCAACTCAAATCCAACACCGGGCTACGGAGTCATAAAAAATTTTAATACACCAAGTTTAGCAGGGTCATCTTGCACTTTGTTTCCTGGTTCTGTTATTGCTTCCGCCGCAGATGAGACAACTATGAAAGGATGGTTGGGTACATCTAAATTCCAAGGGACCCTTATTTATAAAGGAAGTCGCGACGGTTTTACAGCTTCAGCCTTTCACACTAAAGCAAACGGAGTAACCGGAGGCACAATTACCTTAATTAAAAATCAGATAAATAATCAGGTTTTTGGAGGTTTCAATCCTTATGATTGGGGTCTTTTGGGGTCAATTCAAGGCACGACGGCGTTTTTGTTCAATTTGACATCAAATTATAAGCTGGGCGTTGCAAATTATTCCAATCAGCAGACATACAACAACTCAACTTACGGTCCCACTTGGGGATGGGGGCACGATCTTGGAATGCCAAATTCAACTTTGAATGCTGCAGGTGTCCATTATACAAATCCTTCTTCGGATTTCGAAAACCCTTCAAGTAAAGGCGCATTTACATATTTAGATGGGGGTGGAGGAAGCCCTTCTGCTTACAATTTTACGCCTTCAGAAATTGAAATATATAAGCTGACAACATGTACTATCTCAAAGCCTGCTGTTTACAGAGATCCTGAAACTGCAATCGGGACAACACAGGCTACTTTAAATGGGAGAGTAA
>JAKAHW010000077.1 GCA_021825285.1 bacterium | reverse complement strand
TTCTACACCAAACAATTTTCCGAGAATTGAAAAAATTCCTATAACCACCAAAACATCATGCAAAAGTGCGACAACCGCAGCAACTCCAAATTTCCATGAAGCAACCGGCCGGGAAACCTTGCGGAAAGCAAAAGCAATATAAAGAGTTATGGCAACAGACGCAAGAAGTACTGCCTGTAATGCTTTTATCTCTGTTTCACGCCCTATTGTAGGACCTACTCTTTCAAAAGCTTTTTCGGAAATTTGAGGATAAAGAATTTTTACTTCTGTCAATATTTTTGTGTTTTTTTTCTGGTCTATCTCATCCAGTCTTATGGAAACGGTTTTATTGTCAGGATATTGAAATGAGTGGACTTTTACGTTGTTGTCTTTGAAGACTTTAACGAGCTTTCCCTGATTTAATTCTTTTGCATTTTCGTATCCCAAATCAACTCTTGACCCCCCAGTAAAATCAATAGAAAGCTTTAAACCAAACAAAAGCAAAGAAATTAAACCGGGAATAATAACTAATCCGGATAATAAAAAGAACCAATTTTTCTTACCAATGATATCCACCTAAGCTTTCTCCTTTCTTAGTTTTCCAAACCAACTCTCGCCTTGATCAAATACTGTTAATAAATTCCTAGTAACAATTATGGCAGAAAACATAGAAACTAATATTCCTACTGCCAATGTGAGAGCAAAACCCCGGATTGCCCCGCTTCCAAATTCAAAAAGGATAAATGTTGTAATAAGACTTGAAACGTTTGAATCGCGAATCGAAGACCAAGCTCTAGTAAAACCAAGTTTTAGGGCAATATTTCTTGGCTTTCCCGCCCTTAATTCCTCTTTCATTCTTTCAAAAATAAGGATATTTGCATCTACGGCCATTCCAATTGAAAGTATAAAACCTGCAATCCCGGCTAAGGTTAAAGTAATCGGAATTAATTTAAAGATAAATAGGACAACTATTGTGTAAATGACCAGGGCAACAGAGGCCAAAACTCCTTCTCTTCTATATAGATAGACCATAAAAACAATTACGGACAAGAATCCTAAGAGACCACCAAGAAGGCTTTTTTTTAATGACTCTATCCCTAAAGATGGACCCACCGTATTTTGAGCTTTAACAACCAAAGGCGCAGGAAGTGCACCTGCATTGAGCTGAATAGATAAGCTTTTAGCCGTGTCTGTGGTGAAATTCCCCGTAATAACAGCATTTCCATTTAAAATGGCTTGCTGCACTACTGGCGCTTCAATAATTATATTGTCCAGCGCTATCGCTACTCGTTTACTAACATTTCTTTTTGTTATCTCAGCGAATAATTTGGTACCATCAGAACTAAAATTGAGCTGAACTTCAGGCTTTCCGTTCTGGGAACCAAATACTACTTTTGCAGATTTTAAATCTTTTCCCGTAAGCTGTGTTTTTAAAGGCTCATTTGTAAAAACACTTGTTGCCCCGTATGGCCAAAATATCGCCTCAGCACTATTGGTTGCTATTTTTTTTGTTCCTTCCTCCCAGAAAGTCAATTGAGCTGTTTTTCCTATTAGCTCAAGCGCTTGAGTAACATCCGAAGTCCCCGGAAGCTCTACGGCAATTCTGTATTCATTTGGAAGCTTTATTGATTGAATTGTCGGCTCTGTCACTCCAAAAAAGTTTATGCGTCTATCTATTACATTTCTTGCAGCTTCAAAAGCGGTATCTTTTTCTTTTGACGGAATATTTGTCATATCCACTTTATATTCCAATCGTGTTCCCCCTTGTAAATCCAGTCCTAATTTATAAGTCAAATCCTTTTTTAATTTTATTCCTCCAATATTAAGATCGATTTTTGAAAAATTAAGCTTTGTTAAATCATGAGTTTTTCTCGAAAAAGGAAGCTTAAATTTTCCTAAATTATAAGTTATTGGGAGGTCAACCAAGAGAAGGATGAAACCTAAAACAAAAATAAGGCCAACAAAAAATTTAGGATTCTTCATTTCTTATGCTAATAATCCTTGCTCATCTCCGATTAGCATTACTCGGGATCCGAAGATTATGGAGGTAATAAAAGGATCACGTCTTTTTTTTCTAAAATTAAACTCTTCTTCAGTCATAACGGTGTAGTTTATTTCTTGTTTTCTCTTTTGTTCTTCCTGACGAATTAAGAGAGAGAGTTCGGGCAAAACAACTGTCCCAATAATTAGCAAGTCTACATCTTCCGGGTTTTCCCTTATTCTTCTTGCGAATTTTCCGGAAATCATTGCATACTTAATTTTCCCCAGCTTTACCCTATTTTTGATAATATCTGCACCCAATCCAATCATTTTGGAATTAAGCAAAACAAGGTCGTAATAAAACGGGTAATTTTTGTCGAGGTAATAATAAATCCTGTTGGCGCGAGGCTCTTTTTTAAGAAGTCCTTTTTTTTCAAGGAGTATAAGCTCACGCCTGACTGCGTTTATCTCCTCACTAACTCTTCTGACAATTTCCCTTACATGGTACATTTCAGAAGGATCTGAAAGGAAAAGCAAAAGAAGCTTTACTCTTGTTTTTGATGTTATTAAATCTGTAAACATATCCTGCCCTCTTGGTTTATTTTACTAAAACATCCGATCCTGTTCCAAGTATTTCAAACCAAATCCTTCCTCTTGTGAATTTTATTTCTTGACCTTTATCGTCCTTTATTATAGTCCTTGCGGTCCTATTTTTCTTGGACCAAGTTCCTACAACTTGTTTTCCGTCCATAAATATTAATGCTTTACCTGTACCTTTAGTTCCATAGAGCATATGAAGATTTCCTTCATATCCATCGTTTGCTCGACTCTCTCTCATGAATAAAACCACTACGTCTTTTGCAGACAACTGCTGTCCGTTTATTTTATCAAGATGTTTTTGACCTCCGTTAAATCTTAGATAAGAATTTGAAGAGGAGTCGTATGACCATTTTACTGCGTAATCGCCATATCCCTCCCAGAAATTAAAGCTAACAGTTTGTGAAGTCGGCCGTGCGCTAGCAGAAGGACTATCTTTAAACGCATACTGAACGAAATTTTCATCCCATTTTGCACCCTCTTTATTAACGTTGGTTAATTTCCTTTGCGCACCCAGATCCCACAGCTTTTGAGTGGTCGAATACATAGTATGCTCTGTTGCAACAGGATGCCCGAGCCTCTCATAATCTCTCCAGTATGTAGGGAAGCCTACGGAGAATTGGTTCAAGTCATTATATGATTGCCACCCATAACCCTCTATCTGACCCAGAGCATTCGCAGGTCCATCTGTATTTGCACCACCCACATGGGCATATAAAGGATAATCAGCGTATTCTGATATAAAATCCAGAAAATATGTCCTTGCTGACCTGACAGGGCCTACAAAATCAGCATCATTGCAATAAAAAATGGTCAGAAACCTTGTTATTCCGCCTTCTGCAACTGCTTCATAAACTACGTCTGATTTAGAAAGTCCTGATTGAGGACGAGCTTCCTGGTGGTTCTCTATCATTACGCCCAATGGTCTATGCTTTTCCCACCATTTCCTTTGTTGCTTTGAGTACATTTCTCCATTTAACGGACACTCTTCTGTTTTTGGAAGAGTATCGTCAAAGGTTAATTTTCCGCCTTCTTTTTTTGGTTCTGGAATTGGGGAGGTTATAAGTCCGGAACCTGCAATTTGAGCAAAAACAAAGTAGGAAAAAAAGGTTGAAACCGCATATAAAATAACGCCAATTATAATGATTTTTAACTTTGAGCTATTCATTAATTCGCTTTAATTTTTTCTTCAATAACGCCTTTTGTTGTAAGATTTTCTACTGCTAAGAGATTTTCCCCCTTTAGCGCTTTTTCTTCTTCGCTTGATAACTCATGATCGGTTCCTTTACCTCGAACTACTCCTTTTGCATACCATCTAGTTCCGTTTCTTGTATGAAGACTCGAGATAACTACTCCCGTATTTTCCGCATCTACCAAAGACAAAATAAAGCTCTGGTCTCCTCCAGTATCCTTAAAGGGATTAAACCTTACCAACCCCACTTTTTGAATATGGAGATGTCCTTCTTTTTCAAGTTTATCACATCTTTTATTTACTTGTTGAAGGTTTTTATTGAATTCTTCCTGCTTTTTACTGAATTCCTCTAAGACTTGCGCGAGGGATTCCTTCTTCCCGTTTTTTGTAAGTTTGGAATAGTAAGAATTAAAGCGGAAAAACAGAAAAGTGAGGACTAAAAACCATAAAAAGTATACTGCAATAAAGATTAACTCTGGGGTAAAATTCATATGTATTGACCATTTTAGCCTCTTGACACGCTCAAGTCAATATGATACTTTTGGTTCCATGAGTAAAAAGAGACGAACAAAAAGAGAAAAGATATTAACTCAAAATCGTCGCGAATCTCTTCCTCAGTTTACATACACCCTGGACTCTTCATTGCTCAAAAAAACCGATAAGGTAAATACCCCATTAGTCTCGATAAAAAAAGAGGAATACTCTTATGTTCTAAAAGATATGAGAAAAACTTTGATTGTCACTTCCTTATTATTTGTCTTGAATTTTGGCCTCTATTTTATTTTGCAAAATAAAATTATTAGTGTTCCATTTATTGGATTTTAAGGGAGGAGGTGAATTAACTATGGCAAGCATGTATTGTGTAAAATGTCGCGCAAAGCGAGAAGATGCAGCAGCTGTTAGAGTTACCATGAAAAATGGTAAACCAGCGATGAAAGGAAAGTGCCCAGTCTGCGGAACAGCAATGTTCAAAATCGGAGCAGCATAACTTATTCCTTTGCAAATACTCAACAACCACGGACCTAGTCCGTGGATTGTTGTGCTCAGTTGAACTGTATCAAAGATAAGCAAAGTAGTATCTCATTTGCTTTAGCTTTATTAGAGGATCTTTTCAAGAACAAATTTTGTGTCTTGGTGTGTAGAAAGTTTTAATGCCTCTTTTTTTGTAAACCAACCGATTTCGTTGGATTCTCCACTATTAAATTTTGCCTCCTGTTCATTCACTTTAACCACATAATTAATGTCAATATGATAGTGCGCAGGTTCATTTTTGTATGCAGGAATCGTTTGCTCCATCAAGAAGTTAGGTATAGGCAAAAAACTGCCCTCTTCGTCGATTTTTTGAATCTTATCTGACAAAAAGCTAATATTTATCCCAGTTTCCTCAAAAACCTCTCTTATGGCTGTTTCTACAGGGTTTTCATGCCCTTCTACGTGCCCACCCGGCTGTAACCATTTTCCCAGTTTCTTGTGATGGGCGAGAAGTACTTTTCGAGGAATTTCCGTTGTCAAAATCCAGACTGAAGAACAAAAATGCTTTTCTCCTTCTTGAACTTTTCTTCCCGCGCTCATTTTCCCTGATAAT
>JAKAHW010000076.1 GCA_021825285.1 bacterium | reverse complement strand
AATCCGGATTATGTTCCGGCGATGAAGAAATCAAAGGCGATAATTACGGAGCAAGGCGGAAGGACATCTCATGCTGCAATTGTATCGCGTGAATTTGGAATTCCTGCAGTGGTCGGCGTTCCAAACGCAACAAAAGTCCTAAAAGATGGGCAAACGGTTACGGTAAACGGTAAAACAGGCGAGATATTTTCGGGGAGTATTGCTATTGAGCAAAAGAATGATCACATTGACTCTACCCACTTTAAAACAGCAACAAAAATTTACGTAAATTTGGCAGAACCTGAATTGGCAGATAAAATTTCCTTAGAAAATGTTGACGGGATAGGGCTCTTACGTGCGGAATTTATGATTGCGGAAATCGGTACCCATCCCAAGAAAATGATCGCTGACAAAAAAGAAAAAATATTTATTGAAAAATTAGCAGGAGGGCTTGAAACAATCTGCGCCGCATTTTACCCGAGACCGGTTATATATCGCGCGACCGATTTTAAGTCGAACGAATACAGAAATTTGGCCGGAGGCAAAGACTACGAGCCTGTTGAGCCGAACCCAATGCTTGGATATAGGGGCGCATTTCGTTATGTTCATGATCCGAAGGTTTTTAAACTTGAGCTTGAAGCAATAAAATTTGTACGAGAGAAAAAAGGATTAAATAATTTGAATTTAATGATCCCTTTTGTAAGAACTATTAGGGAGCTTGAAGCGGTTAAAGGCATTGTGTCCGTCCATCTTAAGAGAAGCCATACTTTTAAGCTGTTTATGATGGCAGAGATTCCTTCAAACGTGATTTTAATAGAAGAATTTATTAAGGCCGGTATTGATGGCGTCTCAATTGGATCAAATGATTTAACAATGCTTGTTCTGGGAACGGATCGAGACAATCAGGAGGTTGCATCTGAATTTGACGAAAGAAACGAAGCCGTACTTTGGGCGTTTGAGAGAGTGATTAAAACCTGCCATAAGTATGGGATTCCGGTTTCTATTTGCGGACAAGCGCCTTCCGTCTATCCTACACTCGTTGAGAAGCTGGTTGAATGGGGGATAACAAGCGTTTCGGTTTCCCCTGACGCTATAGACACTACTCGTAAAATTGTGTATCGCGCCGAGAAAAAAATTTTAGAGAAATAGGTATGTCAACAATTAGCCAAGTAACAGCACGCATGACTCTTGATTCAAGAGGCGATCCGGCAGTCGAAGCAAAAGTGACTCTTTCCGACAATTTCTCCGCTACTTCTTCTTGTCCCAGCGGCGCATCAAAAGGTACTTATGAAGCAGTTGAGCTTCGTGACCGAAATCCCTCCCGTTATGGAGGATTCGGGGTAGATAATGCTGTCCGAAACGTAAATGAAATTATCGGTCCCAAGCTCCTAGGGATGGATGTTTTTGACCAGCAGACAGTAGACAAGGTTATGATAGAACTCGATGGGACACAAAACAAAAGCGGGCTTGGCGCAAACGCGATTTTATCCGTTTCCCAAGCTGTTGCAAAAGCCGGCGCTTTTGCCTCAGGAATTCCGCTGTTTTCGTATTTGTCAAGATTTTCCCAGGATCAAGGAGCAAGGAAAATGCCTATCCCGGCATTTAATGTCTTGGAAGGAGGCAGGCATGCAGACAATAAAATTGATTTTCAGGAATTTCTAGTGATTCCCGCCTCTTCAAAAACTTTCTCGGAAGCTTTTGATGTTGGAATAGCTGTTTACCATTCCCTCAAAAAGTTGCTGCTTGAGAGAAATCTAACGACTTTAAGCGCTGATGAAGGAGGTTTTGCTCCGGCGCTTCCGTCAAATAAAGACGCACTTCTAACTGTCAAGCAGGCAATTGAACAATCAGGGCTCGGGTTTTCTTTCGACGCATTTTTAGGCCTGGATGTTGCTTCGAATTCGTTTTTTGATCAAAAGTTATACAAAATGAAAGAGAAAGCCGCCCCCATGAAGTCGGCAGAGCTTGTCGAATATTTTAAGTCCTTATTTTCCGAGTTTTCCCTTACGTATCTTGAAGACCCCATGTCTGAAGATGATTGGGATGGGTGGAAAAAGATTCACGGAGAATTAGGAGACAAAACCTTAATTGTCGGTGATGATTTAATAACCACAAATCCTTACCGTCTGCAGCTTGCTCTTGATAATAGTGTTTGTTCGGGAATAATTATTAAACCTAACCAAATAGGCACGGTTACGGAGGCAATCGCAGTGGCAGAGATTGCTAAGTTTAAACAACTAAAAGTTATCGTATCCCACAGAAGCGGTGAGACAATTGACGATTTTGTTGCGGATTTTGCTGTAGGAATTAATGCTGATTATGTCAAATTTGGAGCTCCGGCAAGAGAAAGGGTAGTTAAATACAATAGGCTTCTTGCGATTGAACGTGAAATTACTGCTTAGTTGAAAAGAGAATCACAAATTCACCCTTAGCGCCTTTTTCTTTAAATGATTCCAAAATATAAGAGATTTTGTTTTTTGTAATTTCTTCGTGAATTTTTGTTAATTCCCGAGCAAGAGATACTTCAATATCGCCAAAAACTGATTTTAAGCTTTCCAAAGTTTCAATGAGTCTGTGGGGCGCTTCAAGCATAATAATTGTTGTTTCGAGATTTTTTGATTTTAATTCTGTGAAAAAATTATCTCTTTGACCTGATTTTCTGGGCGGATAACCGACAAACATAAATCTATCCGTTGGGAGACCTGACGCAACTAGAGCCGTAATAACAGCTGAGGTCCCCGGAATAGGCTCAATTTTTATCCCTTGCTTTATACATTCCCTGATAAGCTTAAAGCCCGGATCAGATATTCCTGGAGTTCCGGCATCTGATACTAACGCAATTTTTTTGCCTTGCTTCAACAAGCTTAATACTTCAGGAATCCTCTCTGTCTCATTTTGGTCATAGTATGAAATCAGCTTCGGTTTTTCGGAATCTTCGATAAGCAACGGATATGTTTTTCTAACGTGCTCCAGAAGAAAACCTGCTTTTCGGGTATCTTCACACAATACTACATCCACGCTTGTTAAAACCTTAATCGCGCGTATTGTTATATCTTGCAAATTTCCAATCGGTGTTGCTACAATGTATAAATTCATGTTAGAGCTTATTGGGCATTATATTATACAGCTTATCCAGTCCACAAGTTACGTCGGCATATTTATTTTAATGGGGCTAGAGTCTGCTCTTATTCCTATCCCTTCAGAAGTTACTATGCCATTTTCAGGATTTTTGGCAGCAAAAGGACAGCTTTCCTTTTGGGGAATAGTTCTTGTCGGCACCTTTGCCAATCTTGCCGGATCATTGCTTGCCTACTACATAGGATATTTTCTCGAAGAAACAGTTCTGCTGGGTCTAATTAGAAAATACGGTAAGTTTATTCTTGTTTCAGAACATGATTATGATAATGCGAATAAGTGGTTTAAAAAATACGGAGAGTGGGTTATCTTTTTCTCACGACTTCTTCCAGCCGTAAGAACAGTTATTTCGCTTCCCGCAGGAGTCTTTAGGATGAATATAAAGAAATTTATTATCTTTACCACTATTGGGTGCTTTATTTGGTCGACGTTTCTAACCTATATCGGGTTTGTTTTAGGTGAAAATTGGAATTCTCTTGAAGTCTACTATAGAAAATTTGAAATATTAATAGCTGTAGTTATTGTATTTGGAATATTAGTTTATTTGGAAAAACACCTAAAGTTGAGGCACAAAATTAGAAGAAACTAGCTTACAAACTTAAATTTCCTCACCAAAGAGACTACGATTCCCTGAATTTTTACCTGTCGTGGATAAATGGGGTCCATCTGGCTGTTCGCGGGTTTCAAAACAACTTTTTCACCTTCTCTGTAGAATCTTTTTAGTGTTGCCAAACTGTCATCAACCAAAGCTACGACAATATCTCCATTGTTTGCTGTTTCCGTCTTTTCAATTACTACAAAATCACCATCCAGGATTCCGTCCTCAATCATGGAACTTCCTTTTACTTGCAAAACGTAAGAAGTTTTTTTCCCTGAAATCATATTTGACGCAACGCTAAACGAAGCTTCAGGATCAGTATGCGGCTCCAAGGGTTTTCCTGCGGCTATGAAACCCATTAACGGAAGAGAGATGCTTGGGCCTAAAGCCTTGGAAGTAATTCCAAGGATATTTTCAATTGCGTCCTTTTTTAATATCTTAAGGGTTCTTGTATTTCCTTCAACTTTTTGAAGATATCCTTTTTCAACAAGCGTTCTTATAATTGCATGCATCGTGGACACACTGTTTCTGCCCATTGCATCTGCCATTTCACGAAGCGTAGGGGAAAACCCGTTTTGCTCTTGGAATTGGATAATGAAGCTTAAAAGTTCTCTTTCTTTTCTGTAAAGTACTGCTGGCATAATTTAGTAAATAGTAATTAGTGATTAGGGAATCGGAAAATACCCTATGAGAAAAATATACGAAAATTATTTGAACTTTTCAAGATGACAAACTGGTTGAAACCCAGTCAAAATTAAAAGCAGTAGAAAGTTTATAGCTTAAAACTGTGGTAAAATATAGATTCGATGGATTTTCAATTGAAATCAAAAATTAAGCAAAGCATGAAATTTTCGCTTCACTCAAATTTTAAACCTACAGGGGATCAACCTCACGCAATAAAAAAGCTTACCGAAGGTTTAGCGAAAAAAATATCCGACCAGGTTTTGCTTGGCGTAACAGGTAGTGGAAAAACTTTTACAATCTCAAATGTCATAAAAAACTATGGTAAGCCTACCTTGGTCATTTCCCATAATAAAACGCTAGCAGCGCAGTTGTATCAAGAGCTACGCGACTTTTTTCCTAACAATGCTGTTTCATATTTTGTTTCTTACTACGATTACTACCAACCGGAAGCATATATGCCGACAACCGACACTTATATTGCGAAAGAAACGGAAATTAATGAAGAAATAGACAAGCTTCGTTTGGCTGCAACCACAAATATCCTCACACGTCCTGACACAATTGTTGTTGCTTCAGTTTCCTGTATTTATAACTTGGGATCACCTGTTGAGTACGGTAAATTTGTCTTGGAGGTAGCTGTTGGCATGAAAATTGGTAGAACGGAAATTATGGAGAGGTTAATTGACCTCATGTATTCAAGAAATGATTACGCATTCAAAAGAAGCACTTTCAGGGTTCGGGGAGAAACAATTGAGGTAATGCCCGCCTATGAAGACAATGCAATAAGGTTTACTTTTGACAACACAAGTTTGCGCAAAATTGAAGTTACGGATCCTCTCAATGGGACTGTAATTTCGGTAAAAGACAATATTCTTGTTTATCCTGCAAAACATTACATTACTGACCAGCAAAATAACAGTAATGCTTTTGAACAAATAAAAAGCGATTTATCAAAAAGAGTTGCGGAA
>JAKAHW010000075.1 GCA_021825285.1 bacterium | reverse complement strand
TATGATACCTGTACTGCAAGGTCAAGGCTAATTCAACAAACTGAAACAAAACAATGGATTATAATAGATTTGTGAGGATATCTGTAATTGCGCATGTAAATAGCAAAAAACCGAGAGTTGAAGAGGATTTACTGGGAAATTTACATGTTTACGTCAGTGAACCGGCACTTGAAAACCGGGCGAATATTGCGGTAATTGAAATACTGACAAAACACTTTAAGGTGAAAAAAAGCCAGATAAGCTTCCTCTCCGGACAAAAATCAAAATACAAACTGTTTGAAATTTTTCTTACCTAATTCTAATATGCTTGACTTAAAATAACCGTATGGCTATTTATAATATTCGGTTAAAAAAGAAAGAAGTTGTGGCAGACCAAACAATGGCCTTCCATTTTGAAAAACCTGAAGGGTTTGAATTTCGCGCTGGGCAATTTGGTGAATTTAATCAGATAAGCCCAAAAGAGACAGATGACGAAGGAACCAACCGCCCCTTTTCAATTGCTTCTGCGCCGTTTGAACAAGACTTAATGATTGCTTCACGAATGCGTAACACCGCTTTTAAAAGAAACCTGAAAAATATGATGCCGGGTGATGAAATAAAGCTGGACGGCCCTTACGGTTCTTTCGTTTTACACAAAGACACTACTCGTCCTGCAGTTTTTTTAACAGGCGGAATCGGAATAACTCCGGCCAGAAGCATAATTAAGGAATGGAACAAGAAAAAACTGGAACACCAGGTTTTTCTTTTTTACTCAAACCACACGCCCACCGATGCCGCATTTTTAGAGGAGTTTGGGCAAATTGAAAAAGAAAATCCAAATTTCAAACTTATCGCCATAATGACTCAAGACCCAACCTGGGAAGGTGAAAAAGAAAGGATAACAAAAGAAATGCTTGAAAAATATGTTCAAAATTTGGAGCTATCGATTTTTTATCTTTCAGGACCTGGAAATATGGTTTCAGGACTCAATGAAACTCTGATAAATTCAGGCATAAATGAAGACAATATCCGCTTTGAAGAATTCCCCTATTAAGGATTTAGAATTGCTACAGAAATATTGAGGATTGAGGCAAACGAAACCCATAAAATATAGGGATACAAAAGGAAGGCTGCCGATTTTGAAACTTTTTGGAAAGTTAAAATTGTCAACAGAATTGAAATCCATAAAAATATTATTTCAATAAATGCAAGAAGCGGCAGGTGAAGGCCGAAAAAAATAAAACTCCAGAAAAAATTTAACCCTAACTGTATGAAAAAATAATTGTAATTTTTCTTACTTTTTTTACTTATCCAAACTAAAAACAAAGAGACTCCCATCAAGATATATAGAATTGTCCAGACCGGACCGAAAACCCAATTTGGAGGTAAAAAACCTGGTTTTACTATCGTAGAATACCATCCTTGAATTGAAGAAATCGTAAAAAAAGAGCTACCAAAACCTATTCCCAAGCACAATATAATTGAAAGTAATAATTTTACAATTTTTGGCATATTAGATAAAGAATGAGAAAAGTGTTGCTGCTCCGGCCACAACCATAATTCCCGTTATTAACCAACCAAAAAAAGTAATAACTGGATGATTCGTTCTTTCTCCCATTATTTTTTTATTGCTGCTCATAAGAACTATCAAAACAAGCATCACCGGAGCTACCAAACCGTTTGCGACTGCCGAATAAATAAGCGCTTTAATTGGATCAAATCCTATAAAATTGATAAGAAGCCCAATTACCATGGAAAACATGATGACTCCATAAAAGGAATAAGCCTCTTTTAGAAGTTTATGCAAACCAAACTTCCAACCGAAGCTTTCAGAAATAGCATATGAGGCAGACCCTGCTAGAACAGGGACGGCAAGAAGCCCTGCCCCAATTACCCCAATAGCAAAAAGTAAATATGCCTGCTCTCCCGCTAATGGCCTCAATGCCTTTGCCGCATCTTCGGCTGTTGCTATATTAGTGATGCCGGCAGCAAACAAAGTGGCGGCACATGCGGCAATAATGAAAAACATTACAACGTTTGACAAGAACATTCCTGACCACACATCTTTTCTCATTTTCCTTACCTCTTCCTCAGTTGTTCCTTGGCGCAATTGTATTGTAACTTTTCCTTTTTGTATTTCTTCCTCTACTTCTTGCGAAGTTTGCCAGAAAAATAAATAAGGGGAAATTGTTGTCCCGAGAATTCCGCAGACAAGAATTATCTGATCTTTGCTAAAAGTAAGGGAAGGAATTACTGCTGATGTAAGGAGTTTGTTAAAATCAAGCTTTGTCATAAACGCAGAAAAAACATAGGCAAGTAAAATTAATGCCAAATACTTAAGGTATTTTGCGTATCTTCCATAGGGAATAAAAATTTGGAGGCCAAGACTTAAAACAGTAAAGCCAATAATAAGCCAAAGAAAACTCCATTGAGGAGCCAAAAGTTGAGTTGCTTTTGCCATGGCACCCAGATCTGCTCCAATATTAAGGGTATTTGCGACAAACAAAAGGAAAGTGCAAGCATATAAAACCCATCTTGGGTAGTGACGCCTAATATTGGCAGCCAATCCGCGTCCGGTAACCAATCCCAACCTTGCGCACATTTCCTGCACAACTGCCATCAAAGGAAAGGTGAAGCCTGCGAGCCAAAGAAGTTGAAATCCGTACTGAGCTCCTGCTTGGGAATATGTAGCGATGCCTGAAGGGTCATCATCTGAAGCTCCTGTTGTAATTCCGGGTCCCAAATCATCCCAGTATTTTAATGGTTTTCCAAGATGCTCATGAGTTTTTATATTTTCAAAAGCGTTCCGGGAAGCCTCTATTCCCATTTCGAGTGCTACCGCGGGCGCCTCAGCAATTTTTTCAAAAGTTTTATCCATAAAAGCTAAACCCCTGGACTAAATCCAGGAGGTTTTCCAAAACTATACTCCTTCTTTTCATTTAAATCTTTTGCTTCTACTGTTGTCAATCCCCTTTTTAAATTGGTTTATTTTTCAAAAAATGAATTGTATAATTATAGGTCTAATGTTAGAAAGCGAAAGACAAGAAGTGTCTTCATTATTAACCCTAGGGTTTGACTCCTCTTTAATAATAGACTGGATGAAAAGAAATATTCCAAATCATTTAGGGGTTAAGTTCCAAGATGAAGCATATTTAAAAATAGTAAGTTTAAAAAACGGACAAAAAATAAGACAGGTAATGGCTAGGACTAAAGGTATCCGTGACCCGGGCTCGGGACAAAATTATACATTTACTTTATGGGACGGTAGGCTAAAAAGCGAAATGACTTTTGAGGTAAGTGCCGCTTCCGGAATAAGTTTTTCGCTTGGGGAAAGAAGAGCTTTGCCTGGTGACTATGAAACTTTTCAAGCAGTAACAAAACAAGCAAAACCTTTAAAATCTAAATCTTGAACTTTATAAAATGCACAAACAGGAAACCTAATCATCTGGGAGTCTCGAGCTCTACCTGAATATGTTTTACAGAAGGTACTTCGCTATGAATTACTTCTTTTATATCATCAATTAACCGCTCGATTTCGCGCGTTTTTAACTCGCTCTCAAGATGAACATCTAAATTTACAAGAAGTTTTCCAGGGCCTATATGTAAAGTTTTAATACCCAAAACATGCTTCACTTCCGGAATTTTTAATGCAGCCTGTCGAATCTGTAGCTCAATTTCAGGAGAAGCACTTCTTCCTATTAGTAAATCCCTTATCCCTAAAATTAGAAAATAAGAAAAAATTGCCAACACTATTCCAATCACAATTGCTCCCAAACCATCATATCTGAAATCTCCTGTCAAAGCATAAATTGCCAAAGCGACTATTCCCAAAAACGAAGCAGCACTACCCATTAAATCCAGGATGAAAGTCGCCTTTGTTTCAACTAAAGAAGATCTGTAAAAGATGCTTATTATGTCTTTAACTCTTCTTTTCCTTAGTAAACGTTTTAAGGAAAGCCAAAAAGCATAAGCGTTGGTTCCTAATGTAAATATTAAAACTGCAAATGTAAAATGCAGATCGTGGATTTGGTATGGACTCACAAATCTCTGCCATCCAAAATAAACGGACAAAGTCGCCGTAATACCAAACATAATCAAGGCAGAAATCAAAGCCCAAAAATAAATTTCTCTTCCGTATCCGAAGGGGTGTTTTTTATCAGCTTTTTGGTCGGATTTCTTCAACCCCCAAAGAAGCAATCCTGAAGATGCAAAATCGGAAAGTCCCTCTAGGACTTGTGTCAACATAATGACGCTTCCTGAAAGAATGGCAACCACCAAACTTAAGAGGATATCGGAAACATCAACCAAGAAAGAGGTTAGAATTACTTTTTTAGCAGTTACTTTCTGTTCATTGACGTTTTCCACAACAATAAGTATAGCAAATACCCATTCTCAAATCCTTGGTGTCATACTCATTACCTTATGCTTTTCGCATTGCATCAAGTGCAACCGCTACAACCATTAGAACCAATCCAAGCCACATAACACCAAGTGAAGGAAAAAGACTAACTAAAACAA
This sequence comes from bacterium, assembly GCA_021825285.1. The sequence continues at coordinate 874 of JAKAHW010000075.1, read as the reverse complement.
GGCCCAGACCAAGTCCGAAAAGGCTGTGCATCATAACATGCGGAGTAAAACAAGCTTTTGTTTTTGCATTCATTATTAATCACCTCCTCTCAAGAAGATTTATTCCATTCTTTCTGAATTCGATTTAATGCCAAAACAAATGCTGCTTCACGAAGGGTTATCTTTTTTTCAAAAGCCTCCTCGTAAACGCTTTCCGCGGCTTCTTCCATTTTATTCTTTAATTTCTGAAACACTGCTTCTTTTACCCAATGCTCATTATGCAAATTCTGATACCATTCAAAATAACTTGTTGCAACTCCTCCTGAATTTGCCAATATGTCGGGTATTATTATTGTCCCCTTTTTGTTTAAGATTTCATCTGCCTCACTTGTTGTCGGGCCATTTGCCATTTCAAGAATAATTTTTGCCTTTACTTTGTCCGCATTGTCACCTGTTATAACATCTTCAAGCGCAGCCGGAACAAGAATATCGACCGGAAGCTCGAGCAACTCGTCCGTAGAAACCTCTTTTCCGCCTAACAAACCTTTGTTTGAAAGGTCGCAAACAGAACCGACACAGTAACAACCTGCTAAAAATCCTTTTTCTTCCTTGCATTTTTCGATCTCAGAGATACTTCCTATTCCCTTTTCTATATACAAACCGCCTTTGGAATCCGAAAGGGCCACGATTCTAAACCCTTCTCTTTCTAAAAATTTTGCTATAAAACTTCCAACATTTCCAAATCCTTGTATTGCGACAGTCATGTCTTTTGGATTTTTCCCCATCAATTTTAAAATTTTTAAAAGCGTATATACTCCTCCGAGTCCGGTTGCTTCAGTTCTTCCTTCCGATCCTCCGTCTTCTATGGGTTTTCCCGTAACCACAGCTTTTAACT
>JAKAHW010000074.1 GCA_021825285.1 bacterium | reverse complement strand
TTGCTATTGTAAAAACCCTTTCAAAAACACTTACCATGACTTGCTTGTAAAGCTGCGGGCTTTGGGTCATAAAGGCTTTATGTCCAAAATAATCAACTTCAAAAACTTCAGCGCCTCCTTCAGTTGCTCCCGCGGCAATTGTAGGAACAAAAACCTCTATACATTTAAGCTTTTTTGCTGCATTTCTAAATTCCTCTGCGAGCGCTGCCTGAACCACAAAAATTTTTCTTACTGTTTCGTGTCTTAAGCTCAAAGATCTATAATCAAGAAGCGTTGGAAGCTCAAGGTTCAATTCTTTCCCTCCCATATCAAAAGGCATTTCTTCTGCTTTTGAAATAACTTTCACTTTTTCAAGCTCTAATTCAATTGTTCCGACAGGATTATTTTTGTTTATGTATTTTTCTTCACGAGCCTTTACCAAACCTTCTATTTCAACCACATCCTGAACATTAAGTGCGGCAACTTTTGAGGCTAATTCTTCACCAAAAGCTCCAACCTGAATGGTTCCGGACATATCCCTTAAATCCAAGAATGCGAGTTTCCCATGAGACCTCACTCTTTCAACCCAACCTTTTAATAAAACTTTGTTTCCAATAGACTCCAAACACTTAACAATTACGGTTCTTTCCATAGCAATTATGATACATCTTTAGTTTAATATTGACAAGGACTTTTGTATTGTGCTAGCATGTAAACGATAGCATGAAATTCGTCAAGCATATTTTTTCCTTCCTTACACCTATTAGATAGGGAGGGAGTTTTATGCCAGAAGAAATTACACAAACATTAACTCCCAAGCCAAAAACAGCTGGGAGTTTTTTTAGGGGAAAAATGAATCAAAATCCAGAAACAAATATTGGAGGAAATCAAAAGCCTCATGAATTCGTAGCTCCTACTCAGGAGCAACGGGCTCAGGAAATGGCTGCAATAGCACCTTTTACAAAAGGGGTCATTAGTTTTCGGGCTAAAGACGGATCTCAAACTTCTATAAAAGGGTTGGGCACACACTTGCCTTTAAACCAGGACGGTTCATTTAGAGAAGCGCAACCTCCGGTCACTGAAATAAAAATAGATAAACCGGGAAAAAAACCAAATGAAGCTCGCCGACAGGAAAATATGAATAGCTTTACAGGACTTCTAAATGGAGTTTATTACGTGAATGGCCAAAAAAGAGGGCCTAAGAAACCTTAATGTCTTTTATTTTTAGCTGCAGCCTATCTTTCCCGTTCCAAACATTATTATCAATCGTGTAAAGAGCATCGATTTCCGAACCTGCTGCAACAGATTTTTCCCCTGCTAAGCCGAAGGCAATCGATGATATTAAATTTCCGTCTTTTTCAAGCATTAATTGTAGATGCTTATTATCTTTTCCAACTGTTCGAACCGAGCGGACCGTTATTTTCCTTGAAACAAAAGATGGTTCAGGATTTGCCATCCCAAACGGCGCAAGTCGTTGCAGTTCTTTGTGAAGAGCCAAATTAATTTGTCCAAACTCTAATTCTAAATCCACCAAAATTGTTTTTGTCAAAAGTTCATCTTTTATTTTCTTATGTCCCTCTATTTCTACAGCTTTTTTAAATTCTAATAGCTTTTCGGTTTCAATTGTAAATCCTGCTGCCATTGGATGACCGCCTGCTTCAGAAAGGAAAGTAGGAAAACTTCGAAGATATTCAATTATATTAAACCCTGTAATCGACCGGGCAGAACCTTTTGAGACTTTTTCACCAACCGAAACAACAATTGAGGGCTTGTAATGTTTTTCAACAAGTCGGGATGCAACAAGGCCTATTATTCCTTGGTTGTATTTTTTGTCGTAAACAAAAATTATCTTTTCATTTTTAATCAATTCTTCGGAAATTAAACTTGCGGCCGCTGTCGTTTCCTGAGTCAACAATTGTCTATCGCGATTTGTTTCTCCAAGTTTAAAAGCCAAATCCCTCGCCCGCTTTTTATCTTTTGTACAAAGGAGTCTTAAAGCATCCATTGCATGCTCCATCCGTCCGCTTGCATTTAATCTGGGACCAATAACATGCCCTATTTCATAAACTCCGATTTTTTCAGGGGTTATACCTCCCTCGCGAAATAGTTCGGTTAAACCCGGTCTTGTTGTTTTTCTCAAGTTTTTTAACCCTTCCTTAAGTAAAATCCTATTGGCATTGGTTAAAGGAACCAGATCCGCAACAGTTGCGAGAGCAACCAAATCCAAATGTCCATTTTTTATTTTTATTTTCCTTTCTTTTAATATTTCTTTTGCAAGAAGATAAGCTACCCCTGCTCCACAAATTTTTGTTGTATGAACCAAAGCATAGCAAGCAGGAAGTTTTTTTGAGGGGACGTGGTGGTCTGAAATTACTACATCAATATTTTTTTTGTTGGCAAACTCTATGGCATCAAACGCTACAATTCCATTGTCAACGGTTATTATTAATCCGACCTCTATATTTTGCTCCAAAATATTTTCAATTCCTTTCACCGACAATCCATACCCTTCATCTATCCTGTGCGGAATATAAGGGGAGACATTGGAGTAAAAAGAATAAATTGTTTCCCATAAAATTGCTGTGCCGGTAATTCCGTCAACATCATAATCTCCATAAATTATTATTTTTTGATTTTTACAAATAGCTTCATTAATTCTTTTTATTGTTTTTTTTATTTGTGAAACTTTAATATCTACATTTTCCGGAATAACATCTTCTAATTTTCCGTTAAGAAATTCATCAACTTCCTTTTTTGTTTCTATTCCTCTGTTCTTTAAAAGTATTTTAAATAAGTTTTCTGGGGTTAATTTAGTAGGCGTTTCTGTTAAAAATTTCCACTTTTTCATGTGTTATACTTTTCATACTATAGCATATGATTACGAGAATTAAACCGGAAGTTTTAGCCATTTATAAAACGGTTCAAAATGCAGGTTTTGAAGTTTTTTTGGTGGGCGGTTGCGTGCGGGATTTAATAGCAGGAAGGGATGTCAAGGATTGGGATTTAACAACCAGCGCCACTCCTGAACAAATTCAAGCGATTTTTCCCGATGCATTTTATGATAATACTTTTGGGACAGTCGGAGTTCCTTTTGACAAACAAGAAGAAAACGAAAAAAACTTTTTAGAAATTACAACTTACAGAACCGAGAGAAATTACACAAATTTAAGACATCCTCAAATTATTGAATGGGGAAAAAGCATAACTGAAGATTTGGCAAGACGAGATTTTACTGTTAATGCAATTGCAGCAGAAATAAAAGATAATAACGAAATTAAATATGTCGACCCTTATCAAGGACAGAAAGATATAGACAAAAAAAATATAAAAGCTGTAGGAAATCCTGATGAAAGATTTAATGAAGACGCTTTAAGGTTGCTCCGAGGCGTGAGATTTGCAACACAACTTGGTTTTGAGATCGAAAAAGAGACATGGGATTCTATAGTTAAAAACGCAAAATTAATCAGCAATATATCCTATGAACGAATTAGAGATGAACTGCTAAAAATCTTGGAAAGCGATTATCCCTATGAAGGAATTATTTTGCTAGATAAAGCCGGAATGCTTGAGGAAATTATTCCGGAACTTTCAAAAGGAAAAGGAATTTCCCAAGTAAGACCCGGAAGGCACCACACGTCTGATGTCTTTACTCACAACATTGAGTCTTTAAAACATTGCCCGTCAAAAAAACCAATTGTTCGTCTTGCGACACTTCTTCATGATGTTGGAAAACCCTACGTCGCATCAGCCGATGAACAAGGATTTGTTATTTTTTACAATCACGAAGTAAAAGGCGCTCAAATTGCAAAAGAAATCTCGGACAGGTTAAAACTTTCAAAGAAACAAAAGGATAAAATTTACACATTAATTCGATGGCATATGTTTACTGTGGATGAAAAAATTACGGATAATGCGATACGAAGATTTATAAGACGCGTAGGACTTGAAAATGTTTCCGACATGATGGATTTACGAGTTGGAGATAGGCTTGGTGGAGGAACACAAGTTGCAGAAAGCTGGCGTCTTAAAAAGTTTAAGCAAAGACTTGAAGAGCAACTTAATCCACCCTTTTCAATAAATGATTTGGCAGTTGACGGAAACGATGTCATGAAAGAGTTGAGGCTTAAACCGGGGCCAAAGGTCGGACAAATTCTACATAAACTATTTGAAGAAGTGGATGAAAATCTTGAACTAAACAATCGCGATTATTTACTACACAGAATAAAAGAAGTAAAATAGCACTATGTTAAAAGATAAAATTCAGGAAGATTTAAAACAAGCGATGCTGGCTAAAGAAGAAGAAAGACTTTCCGTTATCCGAATGTTAAAATCTGCCATTCAATATTATGAAATTCAAAAAGGCGGAGCAGGATACGAAGCAACGGATGAAGATGTAATTGATGTTATCGGACGGGAAATTAAAAAAAGGAAAGAAAGTATTGAAATGTATAAAAATGCCGGACGAAATGAACTGGCAGAAAAAGAAGAATCGGAGCTAAAAACTCTCCAAACCTATTTACCGGAACAATTAAGCGAAGAGCAAGTCAGAATTTTGGTTGAAGAGGCAGTTTCCCAAACAGGTGCATCCACAATGCAGGAAATGGGAAAGGTAATGGGAGTCTTAATGCCAAGAGTTAAAGGAAAAGCAGATTCAAGTTTGGTAAGCAACCTCGTAAGGAGCAAACTGCAAGGATAATCAGACGTTGGCTATTCTAAGTAATTCTTCCCTAACTCTTTTAAGTTCGTAAACTCGATACTCGTCGTCTTTTTCTTCCGCCAGACTCCTCATCCCCTCTTTGTTCAAATTCGCTTCATAATTGATGCCATCCACAATTTCTTTTACAGCTGAATCGTCTCTTATCTTATCCGTTAATACTTTAACTCTGTGCTGGTCACTTGTAGTTACTTCTATTTCTTTCATATCACGCCAAATCCCGTCATATTCCCATTTCCTCAAAGCCTGATATTGATTTTCGGTTAACTCCCAAATTACTCCCGCTATTTGCCCCTTTCCAGATTTCATTGTGTAAGACCTAAACTTCTCTCCCCAGACCTTTCTAATGGTATCTTTTACTTCCAAAGGCAATTGGTCGAAAGTCTGGATTGCGAGAACATAATTGTCTACAGTAGCGCCCCTCCCTCCACGAACAACTAGTTCTTCTCCGTCAAGACCGGAGGCTTTAAAAACATCAACGAGTCTTTTTTTATCCTTGCTTGGACCGTATCCGAAAAACAAAACACTCATAATTTTAATTTATAGATTTAGAATAATATTTGCAATAGTTTATCTCTTGTTCTTTCTTCTATTGTCCCATTCATACCAGGCGACCAAAAGCGGGGAGGCGTTGAAAATGGATGAGTACGTTCCGGAAATTATTCCGATAAAAAGAGCCACAACAAACCACCTAATTCCTTCTCCGCTAAAAAGAAGCAAAACAAACAAGACCAGAAC
>JAKAHW010000073.1 GCA_021825285.1 bacterium | reverse complement strand
GTAGCCGACCCGAAATTATCGCTTTTTCCGCTTCTTCATGTTTATCAGCCTTCACCTAAACAATATATCGCCAAAAAACAGGTTTCCTCAGTTTCGCTCCCAAGACAAGAGGTTATGGAGCACGGACCACGCGACTCAAAAAAGATAGCTCTTACTTTTGATGCGGATATGACATATGGAATGGTTCGAATGCTGAACAATAAAGCGGTAAAGTCTTGGTACAACAAAGCAGCAATAGACTATTTAATAAGAGAAAATACAAAAGCCACTATTTTTTTCACCGGACTTTGGGTAGCGACTTATCCGAAAGAGGCAAAAGCAATTGCGGACAACCCTTTATTTGAAGTCGGAAATCATTCGTATTCGCATCCCGCATTTACCAAATATTGTTTTGGCCTTCCTTTTATTGATAATAAAGCAGACGAAGATGAGGTGGAGCTTGCGCAAAAAGAAATTATTAAAATTACGGGTAAGGCCCCTGTGTTTTTTAGGTTTCCGGGTGGGTGTTACGACAATATTGATGTCAAAACAATTTCTCGGCTCGGTTTGACAATTATCCATTGGGATGTAATTGGAGGAGACGGATTCAATAATAATGAAAATTCTATAATTTCAAACGTTTTATCCCGAACCCAAAACGGTTCAATTATAGTTTTGCATCTTAATGCCGGACCATATGCGCCAAAAACTCACCTGGCTCTTTACAAAATAGTTCCGGAACTTAAAAAAAGAGGATTTGAATTCGTAACCCTCTCCGAACTCCTCGCAAAATAATTATTTCGCTTGCTTGAGGCAATCTTCGATGATTTGTTTGTGGTCAAATGCCATTGTTTCTGGCAGTTCGTTTATAGAAAAAAACCGATAAGAGGCTGCATCGCTTCCAGTATTGAAGGAAAATTTTAGAAAAATCCCGTTCCTTTTCCAGGCTTAGTTGCTACCCAATGTGGTGTGCCATCTTTGTCCCTAACCCAAAAGTGTTTTATTCCCCCAAAAACGCCTTCCGATTCGACTACGACCACCATAGGTTTTTCGATTCGCCTTTCTATGCCGCCGGGAGTTCCAATGGGTCCCCTCCATAAATGAGTGCCTTCAGCAAGAGTGTAATATTTGGGTTTTCTATCGTTCTCGCCAGGCGCTTTTGGTTTAGAAGAACATGTTTCTCCCTGAGGCACGACAGAAGAAGGTGCTTCTTGAGGTAGGGTATGGGCAGCATTAGCTGCAGCGGGTGTAAAAGAACCCTGAACTGGCTCGGGTAACCGTAATTGAAATGCTTCCATAAGCATAATATACCCCCCCCAAACGTATTTGTCAAATTGCTATGGGCTGTTTAATTACCTATAATTTGCAACCTGGGTGGGTTTAAAATATAATTGTAAACGAAGTTCAGGCATCATTGGGGTTTACCTTGAGCATAGCGAAGGGCCGTAGTTTACCGGTAGAATAGGGGTCTCCAAAACCCTTGAAGATGGTTCGATTCCATCCGGCCCTGCAAATTGTTTGATGTACTTCTACTATGACGATCAGAGAAATCACGATTGATGACTACGACAATCTAGTTCTTTTCTGGAAAGAAAACTACTTTGTAAGCGAAATGGACAGCAAAGATAGGTTCAAATTATTTTTTGATAAAAATCCCAACTTAAGTATCCTCGCGGAAGAACAAGGTAAAATTGTTGGAACAGTACTTGGCTCATTTGATGGAAGGCGAGGTTATCTGCAAAAATTAGTAGTAGACAAACCTCATAGAAAACAAGGCTTGGGGCGACAACTTGTTGAACAAATAATCAAGAAGTTACGAGAACTTGGAGCAACATATATTCCGCTTGCGGTTGAGGAAGATTTAGTAAATTTTTATGAGAAATGCGGATTTAAGAAAACAACTCAAGTGCCAATGAACATAGAGATCAAATAATTAATTACTAAATGCCCCTGCCTCTTTTGATCAAATTCTTCAATTTGAAAAGCATATTAGTAAAGCTTATAATTGCTTGATGTCAGTTGAACAACCAATTTGCGCAAGGTATACGCCTGATAGAACGGCACCTCTTTCCCTTGATGGGTATAGGGGAAATCGGGCTATTTTCCCGACAATTGACGCACAAGACTCCGGAAAGACATCAAAGACTTTATATTCCAGAGAAATCGGCGGCCGAACGGTTTATATTGAGAGTTACACCCGTGAGTCAGTTCCTCTTAGTAGGGATCTGACAGAAATTGCAAGAAATGGATTCACAATTGAAAAGTGGTTTGACCCAAAAGAGAAGGACCCGCTTCACCTTCACGCTAGGCTGAATCCGGCAATTACACAAGCAAATTCAAAAAAAATAACAGAGCTTTTTTCCTGCGTACCTGATGAATATCGTGATGAAATTATTGCAGGTATACCTCGCTTAAGATTTTGCGCTGATGAAGGAATTATTTTTGAAGGTGATAGTTATTGCGCAATTCAAATCGATCCGGATAATAAATTTACTTTGAAGGCAGAGCTTGAAACTTATGAACCCGTTTGGCAGGGAGGGGAACGTCCATTTAGGGTAAATTTGTGGAACCCGCCCTATTTTTACGAGGCGGGTGTTGTTGAGTTTAAAAATCCAGACGGAACTGTTGAAAACCTGGTTGCCGGATTTTATATCAATAAAACTGAGCCCAAAAAAATAGCGGAATTACTTTCTGCTTTACCAGCGGGCGGTGATTTAGATGAGAGAGATCTCCGGGAAATTATGAATCCGTATTTAAGACTGGTAAAAGGGAATTTGTCGCAAAACGGACAAGAGCAGACGGCTTTGCCTCCGGCTGCTGACTGCATGAATCACGAGGTTTTAATGGAAGATTCTTGGATTTCTTTGGACGGACCAAGTCCAAAAGGTTTTGCTTTTTCTTGTGAGTGGCAGAATCCTGATAACGGAAATCCGACGAGTAAATTCGATAGAATCCTTAATTTGGGTCCAGTTTATGGAGAAGATGGTGAAGCGGAACAGCAAGATGAAGAAACATCTACGGTTCAAACAGGTGCGCCAAGCAAAGATATATATGTAGAAATTAAAGGATCAGCTAGTCCATCTGAAATGCTGCAATCCCTAATTTTTCCATCGGGATTTGTAGCTGAGGAGTTCCGGGAAAGAAAAAATGGAAAATTGCACCACTGGGATATTGCTATTGCTCCTCAATTGAGCAAAAGATCCCAAACCCTAGCAGAATCAGCTTTTTCCGATCTTGATGAGGAGGATAGGGAAGAAGCCCTCGAAGACCTACCTGAATATTGGCCGATGTGCAGCGTGGGAGAAGGAGAAGGCGTTACTGTTTCGATAGGCGGCAAATATGTCATTGAGATAGATGATGCCGGCAGTTATATGGTTATTGAAGGAGGAATTGAAGAGGGAGAAGAAGATGGAGAGGTAGAAATGCCATTTGAAACCATTGATATGGAGGGAGTTTCCGAAGTTATAAACGGACATAAATACCTAAAATATCAGGCAGAATTTAGTCTTGATGAAATTTTGCCTGTGGAGTTTGAAGAAGACGATGTGATGGCTTCGTGGAAAGCGGAAGTCGGAGTTTATGTAAGGGATATGGGTTTGTGTCAGATAGATTCTGAAGTAAGGCAACTGCTTGAAAATGGACGCACAACACAAAACAATTTGAGCGAATATGTTATTCCATATGTTAGAATTGTTGACCCGAATTTAGCTGAAGTTTAAAATGAAAATATGAAGGTTGGAACTGTAGCGCTCATAGGAAGGCCCAATACGGGAAAATCCACATTGATCAATAATTTGGTCGGGCAAAAAGTGGCAATAACTTCGCCAAAACCGCAAACGACCCAATTTCCAATTTATGCGGTTTATGACGATGAAAATGCCCAAATTGTTTTCGTAGACACTCCAGGGGTTTTTGCAAAAACGGCTACCGCAAAAGGAAAATATGTCAATATGGAAGCTGAAAAAGCTTTGAATGAAGAAGTTGATCTGGTTTTGTACATAGTGGATGTTTCCCGCAAAAGGGGAATTGAAGAAAACCGGGTTTTGGGAGTAATAAGAAAAGTTAAGGTTCCAAAGATTTTGGTTTTAAATAAAATTGACAAAATCGGTGACTATACGGGCCATTTAGGATACCGCGAGCAATACCGCTTTCTGGAAGACGAATTCGATACCGTTGTAGAAATCTCGGCTTTGAAAGGGAAAAATCTCTCAGTTCTGGTTTCCGAAATTTTAAAGCATTTAAGAGAAGGAGAAAAAATGGTTGTGCGCGAAGAAATGCCAACTCCTGCATTTAATTTGGATTCCAAGCTTTATATAGAAGAAAATATCCGTGAAAAAGCATTTTTGACCCTTCGCGATGAATTGCCGTATACGGTAAGTGTCAGGGTTGATGAGGTTAAAAAACGTAAAAACGGAATGTTTTACATTAAAGCCAGACTTATCACGACTGATAAAAGATATAGGAAAATGATAATTGGTGCGGGCGGACAAAGAATAAAGCAAATTGGTAGTATGACAAGGAAAGAGCTTGAGACCGCAACAGGTCAAAAAATTTACCTCGAATTAACGGTTGAAGTAGAAGAGTGATTTTGGTATCCGGTTTGGAATAGCGATAGTTGAAAAAATAAGCAATTCATTTATAATTGGTTTTGATTTTATATGTTATTACTAGAAAGAATTGTTCCAGGAGAAGGTACGGATTATATCCCTCCAACATTGCCTACAAAAATCGCAATAATTTCTAAAATTCATGAGTTGGACGATTTTCCTAAAATGGGAATGGTAGTTGACGACAATGGAGCGATAGAGGACAAATGGGGTGTTGAAATTGGATGGGGAAAAAGCAGTCCTGGCCTTCCTAATCCGGATGTTGGTTATGTTCTGACATGGCAAGGGCTACATAGAGGTTCGGTAGTAAGGTGGGAAAACACACATTCGTCAAGAATAAAGTTTATATTGGATTTTAGGACTCTTTCCGAAGCAACAGAAAGGGAATACGCTTTGTATAGAAGAAAAATAGAGCTTAGTGTTTTTGGGCTTCTAGCCGAGCAAAAAAACCGTGAAGGTTCCCTATGAATAATTTTACTTGCAAAATTTCCCCTTTTTTGTAATTATATTGATATGGCAATTTTCGGATTGGTCTTGATACTTTTCGGGTGGGCTGTTCAGTTTCTTTTGCAGAGAAATGAAAAAATCACACCTGCTTTTTTAAACCTTTACCTATTGGGAGTTTTGTTATTAGTAATTGATGGGTTTAGATTAAATTCTCAGGTGACGGCCTATCTTAACCTTGCTTCTTTTTGCCTCGCAGCGCTTGTCCTTTACAGGACAGTGACGAAGAAAGACTAATTTTTTTCCAAGAAAAAAACCGCCGACGCGAAACCAAATTTTACCTCCAAAAGGAGGGGAGACGATGCTCCAATGGTCCGCTAGGCGGTTTTTTCCCGTGATATCAGGGCGAT
>JAKAHW010000072.1 GCA_021825285.1 bacterium | reverse complement strand
TTTGAGAATCCAAAAATTACGAAGAAACCACTCTTTCGCAACAAAAAAATAAAAGAGGGTATTAAACTACCCCCAATTTTTAAGTTGATATTTTATACTAAAATCAGGAACGTTTGTCAACACCCAATTTAAATCAACTTAAACAAACAGTTATTTAATATACTTTTGAATATTTAAATTATGAGCTTCTATGTTTTTAGCAAAATGCAAATGGCCCTTACTATCGGAAACGTAATATAAGTAATTTGTATCGGTTGGAGATATAGCAGCCTGTAAAGAAAGAATTCCAGGATTACTGATGGGAGTTGGTGGCAACCCTACGTTTATGTAAGTATTGTACTGAGAAGGAATTTTTAAATCTACATTTGTAAGATTTTTTTTCCACCATCTTTTTTCAGATGCTTGGTATCCTAAGAGGTATTGCACTGTCGCATCTATTTGTAAAGGCATTCCCTCCTCCAACCTATTATGAATTACTGAGGAAACTAAAGGCATATCTTCGCCAAATCTCGCTTCTCTCTCTATTAAAGAGGCAATTATTAGATTTCTTTTGAAGCTCTGATTATCTTCACTTACCCCAATTGCCTTCACTTTTGCATCAAAATTGTTTCTTAAGATTGATATTATTTGCTCAATCTCGGCATCTTTAGGAATTAAATAAGTGTCAGGAAATAAATAACCTTCGTTTTCCGCAAGTTTTAAACGCCATTCTTCCTTGAAGTTTGGCATGTTTTCTTTAAGCAAATCTGCTATTTCTTGAGCTCTAAAACCTTCGGGGATTGTTATCCACTTGTCCAAAGTTCCATGATTTAGATTATCAACTACTGCTTTAAGATCCATGGAAGGGGATAATTTATAATCTCCTGCTTGAATACTTTTGTCCCTACTAAAAACTTTCAGAAAGATAAAAAAAGCAACAGGGTCACGAATAAGACCGTTTTTCTTGAGGCTATTTCCAATTTCACGAACTGTTTCCTGTTTTTTAATTACAAATATTTTTTTCTCTTTGTCAAACCTGTTTACAGGAGACATTCCATTATCCCACCAAACAAAAATGAGTCCGAGTGCTAAAAGCGCAATTACTAAAAAAGCTGTTAATTTACGCATATCTTTGAGTATAGAATCATATTCTACCACAAAATATAAGCATTATGCTTAATTGTCAATTTCAAAAAGAGGAAATATATCGTGAGAGTCCATAGCTTCATTTATACGGTACTCACTGTTGCTGTATAGTGTTGCTAAGTCCTCGCCTTTTGTGACCTTTTCCCCCATTCTTTTGTAAATCACCATTCCGGCATCTCTTTCTTCAGGGGCACCTAATATTTTTGCAAGAATTGTTATGTTTTTATTTATTATCTTGGTCACTTCTCCGCTTTTTTCTGCTTTTATTATCTTTTCGTATTTTCCTGGTTTTAAGCTCCTTGAAGTAACTTCCGGATCTCCTTTTTGCGCTTGGATTATCTCTTTAAATTTTTTCAGAGCGCCCCCTGAAACTAAAATATCTTTTGCCCATTCTCTAGTATTTTTATATTTTTCTTTTATTTCGTCTTTCTTTTCTTTTGAAGAATCGGCCAAACAAAGCTCTAACAGTTTCCCTGCCAAATCAAGAGCCAATTCCTCAAGGGGAAGTGGACGATTTTTGTCTTGTTCTAAAACTTTTAAAGAATCGCGCGTTTCAAGCAGTGGCCCAATCCCATGTCCGGCAGGCTCATCAACTTTATGAGGTATTGCCTCAAGGGTTATGTTAAATTTTTTTGCCAGATACTCAAACTTCTTTTTCAATACTTCCGCTTCTTCAGGTCGATGAATTTTTACCGTTTTTCCATAAGGCAAATCTATAATTACGTGTGTTGAACCGAAGGCAATTTTTTTTGCCATAACAGAAACCAAAATTTTATCGTAGCTTTCAAAAAGCAAAGGTTCTTCAATTCTTATAATCTCATCGTCTGCAGGAGCGATCTTAAAGCTTCCCCCCCAAACTATGCATCCTTTTGTTTTTTCAACAATCTGGTAAATTTCTTCTTTGCTAAAAGTTACTTTAGCAAGCACTTCCATTGCGTCTGCCGTACCGGCAGGTGTTGTTATGGCACGTGAGGAACTTTTTGGTATCGTATATCCTGCTGCAGCAATAATCGGAACAACTATTAATGTTGCACGTGTTCCAGGAACGCCTCCTATGGAATGTTTGTCTGCGACAATTCCTTTAAAATAAAGGTGCTCTCCGGTTTCAACCATTGCGCGAGTTAAGTAATAAATCTCGTCATCTGAAAAACCTTTTGAATAACCCGAAGCAACAAAATAAGTTGTCAGGATATCACCAAGCTTATCATCGGAAATCTGATCCATAATTGCATAAATCTCTTTATAAGAAAGAGTTTTACCAACTAATTTTTTCCTAATTCCTTCTAATGCTACATTTTTTTCGTCCATTTTTGCGTCCTTTCCTTTGTAGCAAAAATACCTGAAGTCTCTGGCAAATCCGAGTTCTTAACCGAGGATGCGCCAAGAGTTACAGGTATAAAATATAAATAAACTATTTCTAATATTGTCATTTTAACCGCCAAACTTTATTTGCTGAAATGCATATGAAACGCTGGATTTTATTATTTTAAGAGTCCAATAGACAATTCCATTTAAAATTTTATAGAAAAAAGGCCAAATTTGTATTAAATAATATTTTAGTTTTGAAAAAAAAGAGTTTAATTTTTGCTGACGCTCAATCTGTTGACCTTCGGCTTCCGAATAAAGACCTTGGGAATCTTGGTAAGGATCCTCTATCATAACAAATAATATAGTAACATCTTGCCCTACATAAATACTAGATTAATCGAGTGACGCAAGATTTGCACGAACCACCAAACGCTTCCAAACGGTTCCGGGAGGAGTACATGTAACAAGTGTTAAATAGCTGTTGTCATACGATTGAGAAAATATATTTGTATCTTCAGGGGACGTAATGTTAATTGAAAAAATATTATACTTATAAGTAACCCCATCTACTTTTGTTAAAATCTGGTCCCCAACTTTTATAGTGTGAAGAGTCGCAAATATTGCTTTATAGTTTTTAGGGTCAAAAAGCTGAGGCAAAGTTGAGTGGCCAAAAATTATTGCTGTGCCTTTTTCCCCGGGAATGGAAGAGCCAAAATACTGAATAAGGTGGCGGGACAGATCATAATCTTTTGTTGATACCTCGGCATTTTCTATTTTTAACTTTGGTATAGAAATAAGGTAAGAATCTACTCTTGCTTTCTGGGAACTGGTAGTAAGCTTTGGATACCAATTCCTGGCATCAGTATAATCATAAGTCAAAGAAGATATCCCTTGAGAAACAAGACTACCCAAATTCCCTTGATTATTAACGACTAAATATTTAGGAATCGGGACTTCAAGAGAAGAATTTGCAAAAACAGGGGCTAAAAAAATCTGATAAGAAATTAAGGGAAAGAAAAAATATAAAAACAACAATAAACCGGATAATAAAGAAATACCTCCAAAAATCCTTACAACAGATTTCTTGCTAAACCCAAAACTCTTATGTTGCTTTATGTAAATTCTAGCCATTAGGACAGTTTAGGACTTTTTCTCAAATGTAATATTACCCTTATTAAAAGGAAGGAACGCCGGGAGGAAAGGAATTCTGTTTTTAAAAATAACTTGAACTTCCGTAACTCCGCTTATTTTCTCAAGAGTTTTTTTTGCAGAATTTTCTGTTCTCCCGCTTAGCGCTGCTATTGATTTTTCTGAATCAATTTTAGGAGCAAAAACCCCTTTTATGAAAATTTTCCCGGAGACAATATCTTTAGCAACTTTAATATCCGAAACTTCAATCTTTGATTTATCGTCTTCCAGTTCGTAATCAGATGGTACATCATTCTTAGTTAATGCCAAAACTACTTTTTTCAAATCATTTTTGTTATAAGTCCCAAATTTAAAGGAAATTTTAGCATCAATAGTCACACTTCCCGCTTCATCCCCATCTTTTTTGTCGTATTTTTTATCAATTACTTCATATGAAAGAGCTTTTGGAAGAAAAATTTGGTCTTTTCCCGCCTTTTCTTGGGCTGAGGAAATTCCTTTTTTCTCAAGATCATCTTTAATAGAGGAGAGTAAATCATCTAAGTCTTTCTTTGAAACCACATTTGTTTCTTTCTTTGTTCCGCCGGAAAAAGCATCATTATTTTTCGCTATAAAATTAGAGGTTGAAATCCCTTTAACTGTAAAATTAGAGCTCGAAGGAAGATTGTATTCTTTCCCAAATGTTGAGGCTTCCACTTTGACCTTAACGCTGGATAGAGTTGTCGAAAAAGAGCTTGTTGATGCTACATTTGCCTCATCTGAAAGAACGAACTCTAAATCGTTAGGACCCAAAATTGTTGTCCCTTTGGGAAAAGTTTTCTTTTGCTCGGTTTTATTGTAGATTACGATTTCTCCTTTTGCTTTGTCACCTGTTTCTTTTTTTCCTGTCGCATCTTTAGTTTTTCCTCCTGAAACCTCCTGGTCTAAAACATTCAGCTTAATTGATGTGGAGTCGCCCTCAGAAGTTTCGAATTTAATGTCTTGATTTTTTTCTACCTTTTTCTCATCAGCAAAAATTAGGACATTGGCTTTCAAAATGAAATTGTAATAAACAAAAATAAAGGCAACAATTACGGCAATTGCTCCACCAATAAGAATAAAGCCATTTTTTCTAAAGCTAAATCCCTTAAATGAAACTCCACGAAGAATTGTAAGTATTTTATTAAAACTGGCAAATACACCTTTTACTTGAATGACAGAAATTAAACTCCTTCGGGGCTTCTCATTATCGTAGTATTCAATTTTTGGTTCAGTGACAGCAACTTCTTCTTCCGGTTCTTCTGAAACCGAAACCAAAGGCTCTTTTTCGACTTCCGGTTCTTCTGCTATATCTTTGTCTTTGAAAAAACCGAATTCTTCGGGGTCACTCTTTTCTTCAAGTTTTTCTTCCTGGCCTTCTTCATCGTTTCTGGAAAACATTTGAGGGGCTTTTAGATCTTGCAAAACCTCAAACCCCATTTGCGCAGCAACTCCGTTTACTGTCGCCTCATTTTCAAAACCTTTTTCAAGAACCACTACTTGAGGTATATGTAAAAAGGGTATTCCGGTCCATTGATGTGACAAGAAATCCTGCTGAACTCCCTCAACTCCTTCATAATCAAGAAGAACAATTTTTGACGGAAGAACATCTAATTTCTCAACTGCTTTGAAAAGATCTTCAACCGTCGAAAGAAGATCTTTTTTTACTTCGCCTTTCTTAACTTCAATTATTTTTCCATTCCTGACTACATAAACAAAAGCAATATTTTTTGCAACTTCAACAAAAATTGAAGAAATTGGGGCGCCTTCTTTTTTCTGGAGAAAATGAACAATAGCTTCTATCGACATTATAAAACCCATAGGGATAAGCCCCAACTCTTCACAAACCTTTTTAAGTTTTGCCAAGTATTCTTTTTTAATTTTTCCTTCTTCAACCCAATCGTAAGGAACTGAAAAAATCGTTTTCTCAAGTTTGGAATTTGGGGGAAGAC
>JAKAHW010000071.1 GCA_021825285.1 bacterium | reverse complement strand
AATTCCAGCCATGGTTAATTTTACACACAGTAATTACAAAAAATCAAAGTGCAAAAGACCAAAATGAAAATTTAGCCTCCAATTCGCCATTTGGACCGGAGTGCATGAAAATTGAGTGAGCGAACGCTCGGAAAGAGGAAAGGCGAAGTCCGGCTCTTTCAGTGAGTAAACGAGATTAGAAAGCACGAGGACCACATGGCGAGAGGTTTTGGTACTTTTGACGGCCAAAAGTACAAAAAAATCAATACAGAGAAAAAATAATATTAAAGTTGTGGTTTTGCTTCTTCAGGAGAAGCTGGGGAAGCGGGTGGCGTTTGCGAGAGAGGTGAAACCGGCATTCCGGCATTTGGAACTGGATTTACGGGCGAAGCAGGAGCTTCAACTGGCGCTTGGTTCATTGCTGCCTGTTCAGCAGCTTTATTTACCTCTGTAGCAATTTTTTCCAAATCCATCTTGGCGTCAGGACTCATAGGAGGATCTAACGGTTTTTCATTAAGCGTCATGCCTGTGGGAGCGGTTTCTCCAACTCTTGGCTCTGCTGAAGGTACAGGAAATTCCGTCTTTGGAGCTTCAGGCTCAGGAGTGGAAGCTGAAGAAGGCGTATCAGAAGCAGCTTGCGCGCTAGGTGTTTCTGGTTTTTGTATCTCGGGGCTCTCCAATGTCTCCATGGTCCTTTTAACAATTAAGTTGGACAGTTCCAGAAATTCGTCAATGAGTTTTTCAAGAACAACTTTTGGATCTCCTTCAAGCTTGGTAACTTCTCCATCCGAGGAAACCTCAAGGCCGGAAACATTTTTGACTTTTGCCATGACCGTATCAGGGCCCAATATCACTATTTGCTTTTTAATTAATTCGCTAAGTTCTTTTTTGAAATCCATATTATCCGACAAGCTTTTTTGCCTTCTCGACCAAATCATCGGTTGAAATTTGGTATTTGAGAATATAATCTGCTGCTCCCGCATTCAAGGCATCTTTTATCATTTCGTCGTGCGAGAAATTGGTGAGCATTGCCACCGGGATGTTTTTTGTCGCATCGCTTGCTTTAAGCGTCTTTAAGACTTCATTTCCCGAAAGGTCAGGCATCATTTGGTCAAGAAGAATTCCGTCAAATTTTGTGGTCTTAACAAGATTGAGGGCGCTTTTGCCGTCATTTGCAACAGTTACATCAAATCCTCCGGCTTTCAGTGCGGTTTCAAACACCGATGATGTCTCGCGCTCGTCATCTACAAGAAGAATCTTTTTTGCCATGCTTAAGAAAAGATTAACAAGATTTTTGACTAAATGCAAGCAGTAATCACCAACTGCTATAATTATGTTTATGGATACAAAAACAGCCTGGCTTTTTGACATAGACGGCGTCATCACCAACCCGGAAACAAAGCACGTTGAAGAAAAAGAGATAACCGACTTTATTGTCCAAAGATTAGAAAATGGTGATTTTGTAGCGCTGGTCACCGGTCGTGCTCTTTCCTGGATATTAGACCGAGTTACTCCTCTCATAGAGTCAGGGATCAAGAATCCGGTTTTTCTAAACAATTTTTACGTTTCAGGGGAGTTTGGAGGCACATTTATGGTTTGGGATAACGGCACAGAAAAAAGCGAAATCGACAGAAGCATATCAATCCCTCAAGAAATAATATCTGAGGCAAAAAAAGCTGCCGAAGAATTTTCCGATTCAAATTTTTTTGATCCTGATAAAAAAACCATGGTTTCAATTGAAATGAAGGATGGAATGAGGGTGGAAGATTTTGCCCCTATTCAAGCAAGGCTTGCCGACGCCTTAAGATCAATTTTGGATAAGTATGATCAGGGTGAAAAGCTTGAAGTCCATGTTGACCGCATCGCGACAAATATCCGTGACAAAAACTTGAATAAACATTACTCCGCCCGACAAGTTGCAAAATGGATAGACTCAAAAGGAATAAAGCCTGAAATTTATAGGATTTTTGGAGATTCAGCTTCGGATGTCGAAATGGCAGAAGAAATAAATTCAACCAAAACACCTATCGAAATGATTTTTGTAGGAGAAAAAGATCAGCTTAAGGGTAAAAACTTCAACTTCCCTGTTATTTTTACCGACGCAGCCTGCGATAAGGGAGTTCTTGAATTCATCCACAGCTTTAAAGTTAATTAACTACTTTTGTCTCTACCCCATCTGTGACGATCTCGATTTCTCCATCCATATCTGTCCTTTTGTACTGCAGGTTATATTTTTTAAGCAAACTCAGAACTTCGGGGCTCGGATGGTGATATTTATTCTTTTTACCGGCAGAAACGATGCTCAAGGCGGGTTTTAAGAGCTCGAATGTTTTGTCATCCACTCCTGTCTTTGATCCGTGATGAGGAAGTTTTAGAATACTTAGCGTCAAACTTGAATCGAACAGCTTATCTAAAATTCCTGCTTCAACATCTCCCGTGAGAAGCATATTAAACTTCCCAAATGATACTAATTGAACTAGAGAGAAGCTGTTTGTGTCGTTTGAATTCTGGTTTGCCGAAGCAAAATCTCGAGTAGGCCATAATTCCTTGATGGCTACGCCGTCGGAAAGTTGGAATTTATCATCTGAGAAAACAGTCCTTTCGGGCACCTTCTCCTGATTAATTTCCTCTTCTATTGTTTTAAATACTTTTGTTCCCCTGTTTTTACCCGAAGCATCAAAAGACATTACTTTATAATTTTTAAGAACACTCAGAAGCCCAGTGATATGATCTGCATCTGGATGTGTCGCAAAGACAAGCTCCAGATCACGATCCCAAAAAGGCATGTGAGCCGATAGACAATTTAAGACTTTGTCGTCCGGTCCGCCATCAACCAAAATGTCGGCACCATATGGGGTTCTCATAAAAATTGCATCCCCCTGCCCTACGTTGCAAAAAACAATATGCAATTTCCCGTCATTGAATTTGCTTTGCTGAAATAAAAATAAGCCAAACAAAACAACAATCGATAAGGAAAAAGTGATAATTACTAATTTATGGTTCATGATTTATCCGAAGAAAAGCCTTGCTTACCAGTCATAATTCTTGAATCTTTATTCTTGAATCTCTTTTGAATTAATAAAACCAGACTTACTAAAACAAAATAGTAACCGAGGACTAGACTTAACGGGATGGAATTTAATTCAATAGGTTTGGCTATTTGATTTCCAAGAATAACAACCTTTTCAAAAAACCAAAGCAACGGAAGAGACAGATAAAGGAAAGGCTGAGCTAAAACCGGGTTTAAAAGAGCAAAAATTGAAGCCAGGCCTCCTCCTATCATAAGCAAAGGAACAGTCCAAAGAACCAAAAGGTTTACCAAAACAGAAATTGGCGAAAAGACAGAAAAAGTGATAACCAAAATTGGAAGTGAGGCTAATTGTGCGGCAAAAGTTGTCGTAAAATCTTCAGTTATTGCTGTCAAACTCTTTGGAAGCCTGCTAAATACAGGCTTTATATATAGGATACCGAGAGTTGAAGCATATGAAAGCTGAAAACCGGCATCGGATAACAACTCCGGGTTGTAAAAGAGCATTAAAAACGCAGCAATAGATAAAGTTATCAGAGGTGTATTTTGCCTGCCAAAAACACCGGCAGAATAGGCAAAAACAGCCATGACTGAAGCGCGTACAATTGACGGATCGAGACCGGAAAAAACGGCGTAAAAAATGATGGCAAAACATGCGGATGCAATCGCCCACTGCCTCTTTAAAAACAAGGCAAATACGGCGAGCAAAAATCCTCCAACCATCGAGACATTTGCGCCGGATGCTGCTACAACATGCAAAACCCCCGTATTTCTGAGCGCAAGAGAAAAACTCTTATCCATATCCTGCCTTATCCCAAAAACAATTCCCATAAGAAGCGAAGCATCATCCCTGTTCAAGCTCCGGTTAAACGAGGCATTTATCCTGTCGCGCATGTGAGAAATAAAGGAAAGCCCAAATACTTTTTCCGAAAGCTTGACCTCCGGATGCCTTATCGCAAGCTGTACTATTTCATTTCCTTTGGCATTTTTAAAATGCTCCTCCTCTACTTCACCAATAATTCGAACTTTATCTCCATAATGAAGAGCTGGCTCATCTGGCGCATAAATCTTTATGTTTGAGACTGTGAAAATTTGTTTCCCAAACATAATCCAAGGCTCTTTTAAAAAAGTATAGTCAAATTCCACTCGGTCACCGACCCTGTACTCAATTTTATTCTGGTAAAAAAACGCAAACCTAGCCGAAAGAATTAAGACCAAAACGGAGAGGAAGAAGAAAGTTCTTAACATTTTAAGATTTACGATTCATGAATCATGAATCTTTATTCTTGAATCATAAACTAATCTGGTCTTTTATTTTCGTGAAAACGCTTGAATTTATTGCTTTTTTGCTGACTAGCTCATCAAGACTCGCATATGGACGGCCGTCAATTATTCTCTGTGCCGTAACCGGTCCTACTCCTGAAAGTTTATCTAAATCGCTTAAACTACCTGAGTTTATGCTAATCAAACCTGCCTGATTTGTTCCGGCAATGGCACTTCCTTTCATGTTTTCGGAAACCTTAGGGACATAAAGCTTCATTCCGTCTGTCACTTTTTGCGCCAAATTCATGTATTTTGACACGTACTCCCTGTCTGCATCGCTTGATAATCCACCTGCGGCAACCAAAGCTTCTTGTATTCTTGCATCCCCCTTCAAATTGTAAACGCCGGGCTTCATCACCTGCCCCGAAACGTCAACGAAAATTTGAGAAGACGAACCGGACTCTCGAGCAACATTTTCTCCTGATTTAAAATCAACGCTTGCCTTTTGCTGTCCGAAGAACTGTATCAAACCAATAAGCAATAGAACAATTCCGGCTGAAAAAAGGAGAACGACTAGAGGATTTTGCTTGGCAAAAGCTTTTACTTTTTCAATAACGGAAGGAAGATCTTCCATACAAAACTTAGCTTACCACAAAGTTTATGATTTTTCCCGGGACATAAATAACTTTTCGGATTTCTTTCTCCTGAAGATAATTTGAAGCTGCAAGTTTTGCGGCTTCCTCCACTCTTGTTTGGTTTGAAACTTGGGAACTTTCAACTGTTACCTCTCCCCTCTTTTTCCCGTTGACTTGAATAACAACAGTCACATTATCCTCCACCAAGTATTTCTGATCAAAAGTTGGCCAGCTTTCCAGATGAATTGAGCCAAGGGGTGACGCGGAGCGGGGGACCCCCGACGAGCGCCCGGAATCAGGCGAAGCAGATGAGGACGTCGGACGGGAGTGCGAAGCGACAGGACCCCGAGAGCTACTGAACCAAATTTCTTCCGTCATGTGGGGAGCAAAAGGAGCCAAAAGCTTCAAATAAACCTCTATCTCTTCGCGTGTAACCTTCCTATCAACCAAAAAGTTGTACCACTCCATAAGATGAGCAATAGCCGTGTTGTATTTGAAATCTTTTATATCTTCTGTTACTTCTTTAATTGTCTTGTGCATTATCTTTAAAGATTCCATATCTATAGTTTCATTGACAGGATTAGAAGAAAGCAGCCTCCAAACTCTTCTGACATAACGGTTCATTCCTTCAATTCCGGAATCTCTGAAATCCCCTCCCTGGCTGAACGGGCCAAGAAACATCAAATACAACCT
>JAKAHW010000070.1 GCA_021825285.1 bacterium | reverse complement strand
CGCGAATCAGTCCCGAACACGGAACAACCTCTACCCCACGCTTTTCAACCTCATCTAAAAATATATTTGCCCCAATTGAATCTGCTGCCATATGCCCCGTATCAATTACATTGATATGAAGTTTTTTTAATTCGGCAAGTGCTTCTTCAGGAACGTGCATCTCAACCAGTGTTCCAACTCCTGCTTTTGCCATCTCTATGTACGCTTCTTTTGAAGCGCTGGTTCCTCCCGTAAATCCTACGACAACTTTTCCGGCACGCCTATTTTCAGATCCGGAAACAAGTGTGGGCCCTGCTTTTCCTTTTATAGCTTCTATAAACTCCGGAATCTCATTTACATAATCCAAGACTTCACCTGCGGTATAAAAGGATTTTTTTGCGAGATATTTTTTCATAAAATCATTTCCCAAATTATCCCAAATCGTGTGAAGCGCGATAAGAGGCATCCCTAAAAGTCTGGCTGCGTCTACACTTTGGGCATGATTAAGAGGACCAAAACGTCTTTTTACCATTCCTTTTCTTTCCTCAAAAAGCGCATGAGCAACATTTGCCGGCACTCCCATTTCCTCAAACATATCTACCTGAACATCCATTACTTCATGAAGACTTGCCAAAGCATGTCCGCTTGGATGATGGGAAACTAACAGGTCTATTTTTGTACCTTTTTCGGATAAACGGTCTGCCAATAAGACTTCTGCAGCATCGGCATCAATACCTGCCATAAGTCTTTTTACTTTCGTTTTTGGATCTCCAAATAAAATTCTGGAATCCGAAAATGGATTTGTTAATGATTCTTTATCAAAAAGCTTCTTTTTTTCAGAGGACATTTCGTCGTATCTCTTTTTTGCGTGACCAAGAAACCTTTTAACACCTTCTGATCCACGCGGATCCGCTTTTATCCCCATTTCAACACCTAAATCGTAAATTTCTTGAATTGTCATAAGAACCTTCGTACACTCAGTTTCTTTACTTCGTATAGTGTTAAAGTATATAATATTGAGGCTCAAAACTCAAATCTCAAAAAATTTTGACTTTTGAATTTTAACCTTTAAGTTTTGTTCGGGTGAGTGCTGGAATGGTATACAGGTTAGTCTCAAAAACTAATGACTGTCACGGTCATGAGGGTTCGACTCCCTCCTCACCCACTAACTACTAAATACATAACCGACTACATCATCTGCGGTGTATCCATCGGGGTTTTGAGTCAAAAGATCTTCAACAGGACTTAGGTCTTTTCCTAGCGTAAACATCCTTGGTTCCCCATCCTGTCCATAACCTGAACTTGCAGAAGAGCCATTGCAAATACACATTCTATTTACGGTCTCATCTTCTTTCCCACCCTTTCTTATGTAAGCCTTTAATGGTTCTGCAGGACATGCAAATACCATATTCCCTTTTTCATCCAATCCACGTGCTTCCACCAAATATCCGGCATTACATACTCTTTTTCGCCCAATGTAAACTTCAGGATCCGTCAAGCTCCCTTCAAGCTGTACCAATTGGAGAGGAAAGCCTGTTGGAGATGCTACAGCGCTGGTCAGAACTTCCAACTCCCCTTTTTTCACACGATCTCTCATAAGATTTTTTGCATCGGCAGAAATTCCTGATTCATTTGAAAGCGCAAAAGCTGTACCTACCTGAACCCCTACAGCTCCCAAGGCTTTTGCCTCTCTAAGCTTTCCCGCATAAGCCCCTGCCAGCCAGACCGGTTTTCCCTGCTTCATGATCACATCCATATCAGGCTTATCTCTTTCTCCGTAAACCGGCTGACCTTTAGCATCAACCTCTTTATCTCTGGCAGGAGCATTATGTCCTCCCGCAAGAGGACCCTCGACTATATACCCGTTAACTCCGTCATTTTTCCTTAAAAGCATAGCCAAAAGATGATGGGATATAATGGCGTAAAAATCCGGCCTTGCGAGATCACCCTCTACCAAACCAAAATCCTTTGGATCAAGTGTCAAAATAAGTTTTTCTTTAGAGCCTCTAATATCTGCTCTATATGAAGCATGTTGGTTTTGGTGAAAATTATCTATAACATCAGGAATTTGGTTTGGAATTCCTGCTCCCACCAATACCTTGTCAACTCCTGCTATCATTGCGCCCAAAATTGTCGGAAGCGCCATCAATTGAATTTTTTCTAAAAGATTTATGCCGATTTGACCGCTGTGCCCTTTTTTTGCAAGCCATACTTCCGAAAAAGCTGCAGCAACAGCCAACCTATTCATTTTTGCCTTAATTTCAGGAGTACCATTTACCAGAACCTCGGGTTTTGGAGGAATCTTATATCTTTTTAAGATAGCTCCTTCAGGTGGTAAATATTCATCAAAAATCTCTTTGGCTATAATTGGATCAAAAGCTTCCAATGCTCTAATTGCGTCAGGATCTCTTCTTTGCATCCTGTTTACCATTATCAAAGGAAGACCGGTGCCTGAGACTACCCCTAAAACACTTTCCCCGCGTTTTTCACCTGATAATGCAACTGCGCGGGCCAATTCCCAGTTGGATATACCCACTCCCATTCCTCCTTGAATCAATTTTGGATTTTCAATCATGTCCAACATCATACATGAGAGAGCACTTTATAACAAGACATAATTTTTGCTTTTCGTGTTGATTAATTAAGGATTGATTTAGTAATATAGAGGCAAATGAAATTAGAGAATTTACTTAAAAAAATCAATTTTAAAAGATATGCACTATACCTTATCCGTTGGCAGCTCTCTACACCACTTCTGGCACCAATAGTCGCGTATTTCAAACATTCTTCTTCAATTTTCGGAACACCTGAAGATTGGATTGCAGCAACAATCGCAAATCTTATTGGGGGGCTAATCTTCTTCTGGGTAGATATGTTTATTTTTACTTCAAGCACACTCGCAGCACAATGGGAAGTCAAGGAAAACATAAGGTGTCATGACTGCAAAAAAATAGCGCGCGGATATCGATTAGTTAAAAGCTCAAACTATGATAGAACAAAAGATACAAAACCCGAGTTTAGGTGTGAAGCATGTTCCGAAAAGAAATCAAAACAACTACGCATTTTAGGAGTAACGCATTAGTTTTTTCCATGAAGAAACAATTAATCATAGGGCTTGTCGGGCCGATTGCCAGCGGAAAAGGATTCGCAACCGATAAGCTTGTAAAATTAGGTTTTAAAAAACTTTCCTTGTCGGAAGAAATCCGCGAAGAGCTCAAAAATAGTTCAAACAAAACTCCAGATAGGAAGGCCCTTCAAGATCTCGGAGACAAAATGAGATCGGAAAACGGAAATGATTATTGGGCAAAAAAAGTTTCAGAAAAAATTGGTGACCAACAAAACTATGTAATAGATAGCATAAGGAATCCTTACGAAATTAGCTTTTTAAAACATAGTCTCAATATGTTTGTGCTTGCGGTTAATTGTTCCGAAAAAACAAGTTTGAAACGCGCAATAAAAAGAGGCCGCGATATTGATATAAACATAAAAAATCTAAAATTAATTATCGAAAGAGACAGGGGAATTAATCAGCCGAAAAACGGACAGCAAGTTGAAGAATGTATAAGCCTTTCAGATATTGTTATCGATAATGACGGAACCCTGGAAGAGTTTGAGCAAAAATTGGACAAACTATTTATCAAACTGGGGATTGAAAAACGAATTTGATTTAGTCTAAAATTCCATATGGCAAAAACTATAATTGCTCTAGTAGGACCTATTGCTTCAGGAAAAGGAACAGTTGCGGATATTCTAGGCGAGCACGGGTTTGAACATGTTTCATTTTCGGATAGAATCCGGGAAGAAATAAAAAGCCGGGGAATGGAAGTAACTCGAGAGACATTAAACTTGGTTTCAAATGAATTAAGGGAAACTCATGGAAGTGAAATTTGGGCAAAAAAAACTGCTAAAAAAATCTCCGAATCTGATTATGATAAATTCGTTGTGGACGGGGCAAGAAATCCGGCAGAAATTCAATTTTTAAAACAAACTCTTGGTCTGAAACTTATCGCACTAACAGGCGACCAAAGAAGAAGATACGAACTTTTCATAAAAAGGGCTGTAAATTCACAACCCATGACTTTTGAGGAGTTTAAAGACTTAGACGACAAGGAATTAAACGGAAGTGAAGGTGAACATTCCCAAAGAGTCCAAGATTGTATGGATATGGCGGATTTTACGGTTGAAAATAACGGAACAATTGAAGACCTTAAAGCAAAAGTAGAAGAAATTCTGACTCAAATTAGTGGACCTAGCCAGAATCGAACTGGCGTCTGAGCAATGCGAATGCTCTATTCTACCACTGAACCATAGGCCCATTCCGGTTTCTTATTTCAGCGTCAACTTTTTAGTTTCGACTGAACCATGGAACCAACCTAAATATTTTATCATTTAAAAAAGGCTTGAACAAATTAATTTACTTCGGGGGTATTTGAATGCTCAATATTATAGAAGCGGATGCGGTCACCGCGGAAAAGCAGTTCTTTTTCTCCTACCGGACCGTTTCTGTGCTTTGCGACATTAATCTTAACCACTCTCTGCGGAGAAAATTCTTCATCTTGAGTATAAAGAAACATTACAACGTCTGCGTCCTGCTCAATTGCTCCGGATTCCCGAAGGTCGGCAAGCTGAGGCTTTTTTTCTCCTCTATGCTCAACTGCACGGGAAAGTTGGGAAACTGCAATAACAGGGATTTTTAATTCTCGCGCCAGATTTTTAAGACTTTGGGAAATATATGAAACCTCTTGAACGCGGTTCTCAAATCGCCTTCCCGGATTCGCTAGCTGCATATAATCAACAATTAAAAGTTTAAGTCCGTGTTCCATTTGCAAACGCCTGGCTTTGGTTCTAATCTCAGCAATTGAAATTCCGGGTGTATCGTCAATATATATTGGTGCATCAGCCAATTCCCCCATTGCTTGGGAAAGTTTTTCAAAGTCCTCTTCCGAAAGCTTGCCGGTTTTTAATTTCCAGGCATCAATATTGGCTTGGGAAATCAAAAGTCTGTCTACTAATTCTTCTTTGCTCATTTCAAGAGAAAAGACCCCAACGGGATTTTTTGTGACCCAAGACACATGCTGGGCAATATTTACTACAAAGGCTGTTTTTCCTTGACCCGGACGTGCTGCCAAAACAATTAAATTGGAATCCTGAAGGCCTGATAATAGATAATCCAAATCAACAAATCCGGTTTCAACTCCTCTAAATTTAGAATCATTCTTGTGAAGTTCATCAAGCTTATCAAAGCTTGCTGCCAAAGTGTCCTTAATATGCAGGAAGCCTTGCTTAATGTTTTCTTGGGAAACTTTAAAGATATCCTGCTCTGCCTTATCTAGAAGCTCTTCAGCAGTTTTATCATCCGCAAAAGACATGTCTGTAAGAATTGCACCCAAAGAAATCATTGACCGTCTTACATAAGCATCCTTTAAAATCTGCGCATAATGCTCAATATTTGCCGCAGTCGGAACACTGTTTGCCAAAGATGTAATGTAGGCAGATCCGCCAATTTGCTCATATGTCTTTTTCTTCTTAAGAATAGTCGTCAGGGTTAAAAGGTCAATTGGCTTTCTTTCTTCATACAGCTCAAGCATTGCTACATAAATATCCTCATGGTTTTCATTGTAAAAATATTCAGGTTTTACAAATTGGGAAACCACA
>JAKAHW010000069.1 GCA_021825285.1 bacterium | reverse complement strand
GAGAAGGTATTTTTAGATAGATATTCTTTAAAAGATAAAAAAGGTACCCCCGTAGAAAAAAACCCCGAGCAAATGTGGAAAAGGGTTGCGAAGGCCGTAGCGCAACTTGAAAAAAAAGAAGATCAAAAGAAATGGGAGAAAGAATTCTACAACTCTTTGACCGGATTTAAATACGTTCCGGGAGGAAGAATTTTAGCAGGCGCAGGAACTGGGTTTGCCGTTACTTATTATAATTGCTTTGTCATCCCAAGCCCCAAAGATTCCCGGGAAGGAATTCTTGATACTTTAAAACAGATGGTTGAGATTATGGCTCGAGGTGGAGGAGTAGGCATCAACCTTTCCTCATTAAGGCCTCGTGGGAATCGGGTAGAGAAGGTAAATGGTTTTTCTTCAGGTCCCTGTAATTGGGCTGAGCTGTTTTCGGTTGCAACAAAAGACATAATTCAACAAGGCGGAACAAGACGCGGCGCGTTAATGCTTATGCTTTGGGATTGGCATCCTGATATTGAAGAGTTTATAACCGTTAAGCAAGACTTATCCCGCATTAACGGAGCGAATTTATCGGTTTGCGTATCAGATTCATTTATGGAAGCAGTTGAGAAAGATGGAGATTGGGATTTAATCTTTCCTGATAAAAAAGACCCTGAATACGATGCAGTTTGGGATGGAGACATATATCGCTGGAAGGAACTGGGCAAAAAAGTAATAGTTCAAAAACGAGTTCGCGCAAGGGCTCTTTGGGATTTAATCGCAGAAGCCGCTTGGAAATCTGCCGAGCCCGGAGTTGTTTTCATGGAGCGCTATAACAAATGGCACAACAACTGGTATTGGAACAGGATTAATTGTGTAAATCCTTGCGGAGAAGAAGGTCTTCCTGCTTGGGGAGTATGTAATTTGGGATCAATTAATTTATCAGCATTAGTCAAAGGCGGCGATATAGATAGGAAAGGCGCATTTGATTTTAATAGCTTAAAAAAGGTGGTCAGAGCCGCAGTTCGATTTCAAGATAATGTTGTTGAGATGGATCCTTACGTTTTTGAAGGGATTAGGGAGACTCAATACGAAGGAGAGAGAAGAATTGGACTTGGAACAATGGGACTTGGGGATGCTCTTATCAAACTTCACATGAGATATGGGTCTTCGGCGTCTTTGAAATTTATCGAAAAAGTCTACAAAACCATAAGAGACGAAGCTTATAGAGCATCAGTTCTGGTAGCTCGTGAGAAAGGGTCATTTAAGAAATTTGATGCTGAACTTTTTCCAAAAGGAAAATTCATAGAAGCGCTTCCAAAAGATATCCAAGAAGATATTAAAAAATTTGGAATCAGAAATTCGGTAATTTTGATGCAGGCGCCAACAGGCTCGACCTCCTTAATGGCAAATACAACTTCAGGAATTGAACCGGTTTACGAATTCGAGTTTACCCGCCGAGACAGAATTGGAGAGCACGTTATAAGACATTATCTTTATGAGCAATGGTTTAAAAAACATGAAGCGGAAGTTGCTTCCGGAAAATTAACAAGACCTGATTATTTTGTCTCAGCAAATGATCTCTCTCCTGAAGATCATGTGACTGTCCAGGGACTAATCCAAAAATATGTTGATGCCTCCATTTCAAAGACAGTTAATGCTCCAAAAACCCATACGGTTGAGGATGTAAAAAGACTTTATACTCTCGCCTATAAGCTCGGTTGTAAAGGAATTGCATATATGAGGGAAGGTTCCCGACAAGGAGTTTTAGAAAGAACCGAGCCGAAAAAAGAGGAAAAAGCCGAAGTTCCAAAACCGGCTCACGCAATAAGCAAGAGGCCCACGGTTATGTTCGGTCTTACCTACAAAACTCAGACTCCTTTAGGAGATGCATTTATAACTCTTAATAAGGATGATCAGGGAAATCCTTTTGAAGCGTTTGTTACGATTGGAAAATCGGGGTCAGATGTAGCTGCGATGACAGATGCTTTGGGAAGAATGATTTCTTTAATTTTGCGCCTCCAAAGTCCGGTTGAATCCCGCGAAAGAGTTAGGCAAATTGTTGCACAGCTTTCCGGAATCGGAGGGATGAGGACTGTTGGATTTGGAGAGAATCGAGTACGTTCTGTTCCTGATGCCGTTGCAAAAGTCTTAGCAGAGGAATTTGAGTTTGCCGTAAACGGAGTGGTGAAAGATCTCCATAAAAATGGGGTTGTTCAGGGAGCGCCAAATGGGAAAACAAATGGTTTAACAAACGGACACTCCTCCATGACAAATGGTCATGTTGTCTCCGATTCTGCTTCTTCAGCACAACAGGACAAGGTTGTTCTTGAGCAATTAAGCATTTCTTCGTCTGAACCTTCAACGTCTGCAATGTTTGATTTGTGTCCCTCTTGCGGAGGAGCGAGTCTTGCGCACGAAGAAGGATGTAAAAAGTGCTACGCCTGTGGATATTCTGAATGCTAATTCAGAATAGACAAGGCGCATGAGTGAAAGCGAATACTAGCGCTTTTGGAGATTAGTTTTCGATTTTAAGTATATGTTTGGAAATCGCCGTGAAAGTCGGCGGAACTGCCGGTACTGTTAAATCCAGAAAACAAACATATATTGTCCCCGCCTTAGGCGGGGAGCCCGAGCAGGCCAATTTTGTACCTCTCGGCAACGAGAGGTTTTTTTTGAGAAAAAATATGGCGATTTATACAAAAACAGGAGATAGAGGAAAAACATCTCTTTTTACAGGGGAAAGGGTTTATAAAGACAGTTTGAGGACTGATGCCTACGGAATAATAGATGAATTAAATGCTTCTATTGGTGTTTCAATTTCATTTATAAAAAACAAAAAGATAATAAAGTTGCTTTTAGAAATTCAAAACACGCTATTTTATATAGGTTCCTATCTTGCCGGGAACACATCCTTGGTAAATGAGGCGAATCTGGAGGGAAAAACAAAAAATCTGGAAGAAAAAATTGATGAGATGACAGAAAAAATGCCAAAGTTAAAAAATTTTATTTTGCCTGGAGGAGGCAAGAGCGGTTCAAGTCTCCATTTAGCAAGAACAGTTGCAAGAAGGGCAGAACGAAAACTTATTTCTTTATCAAAAAAAGAAGAATTGAACCCGGAAGTTATGAAATACGTAAACCGTCTTTCGGATTTTCTTTTTACTACAGCGCGTTTTGCAAACCATTTAGAGAAAAGAAAAGATTTTGTTTGGAAAAGATGAATACAACAATAGAATCACGAAGTGTTGAAGTTCAAAATAGCTTCAACCCTTTATATTCCGAAGTGCCAAGAGCGGTAGGTTATTTTGATAAATTTTATAAGCTTGAAGGAACAGGTTTTAATGTTCCGCTTCAGGTAAATCAATTAGCAAATGATTTGAGGATTGGTTTACGTGAAGGGAGAGGGTTTAACGAGGTCTATGAAGGTGCATTTCAAAAAATAGAGCAGGATATTCAAGGCTTTAAAACAGAATACCTTTGCGAGGGACTGCTTTTTCCAATTGTTTTGGATAAAAAGGTAGTAGATGGAAAAGAAAGAATCGTTTGTCCTCTTTATAACGACAAATTATTAGTAGACACGACTACTGAACAAGAAAGGTACGGTTCTGTTAAAAACTCATTAATAAATGTTGAAAATTTCTTGCTTTCCGCTTCTCCCGGATCTGTTGCTATTATGTCCTCGCCTGAAGGGTGGAGCGGTTTTAATGGAATAAATTATGAAGATTCCCAGACTTATATTTGGCAGGTTCAAAAAGATGGGCGAGTGAGAGGTTTTACGGTTAGAACAGATATGACTTTGGAGGAAAACAAGCGACTCTTAATTGCTTTGGGAGTTGATGAAGAAAAATTAAATGGGCAATCGCAACAGGAGAAAATCGTTAATATTGTTGCAAATCCTGTATTTCTTGACGCAAGAAAAAACGGAAAAAATTGGGAAATAGAGGATATGGTAGGCGTAATAAAGTACGTAAAAAGGTCAGATGCTGTTTACAAAGATAAGGAGTTTAGTCAAGTTTATGAAGCTTTAAAAAACCCCGAGCACCTTTGGACTTTAGATGAGGCAACAAAAAGCTTAACAGATAATCTTAAGGAATATATCAGGATGAAATTTTTGGGAGGAAGCATAAAAAGGGAAGAGGTGGAGGCGGCACTAGGATTAACAGTCTTAAAGCTCGCTCAAAAAATAAGAGGAAAAGACGCAAAGGAAGATAAATATCAAAAAATCGTTCCAAATACAGTTGATTATGCTACTTTTGGGAAAATACTTGCTGAAATAAGGTCTTTACCTGGTTGTAATGGGGGAGGAAAGAAGTTTTTAACAATTGTAGACTCTGTCACTCCAAGGCTTGCTTCAACGCCCTGGGAGCAGGAGTGGTTTAAGTGCCCAAAATGTGGTGTCCAGGCAGATGGCCCCGTGGGCGATTCTTGTCCGAGTTGTAAAATTACGAAAGAACAGTTTTCAGCTGAGTCCGGCCAGGAGGTGTGTGATTAATGGATAATAATTGTGTAGATTGTTACAAAATTATTTGTCAAAAATGCAAATGGGAGCCAAATGAACAAGAGACGCAGTTAATTAGAGCAGGAGAGATTAAAAAATGTAGCAAATGCGGTTGGAGCCCGCCAATTCGTGAAAAGTCCTCCGTGAAAACATCTGACCTATAGTTATTGACTTACCTCTCTAAAATTGAAAAAAATGCCTAATTATGCAACTATTTATGTATGTTCGAATCGTTTTTAGATCTATTTTTCCCGAAAAAATGCGTAAATTGTCATAAAATCGGAAATTTTCTTTGTGATAATTGTTTTTCACTAATTTCATACAATAACATATACTCTTGTTGTGTTTGTCTTCGTCCGTCAATTGATGGTTTCACACACCCGGGATGCAAGAAAAAATTAACAATTGATGCGGTAATTCCCGTAGTTTCTTATAAAGGTGTTGTGAAAAAACTTCTTTACCAATTCAAATACGCGCCATATCTTTCAAGCCTTGAAAAAATAATGGGAGAAATTATGTATGAAGGGCTAATTCAAAACGAATCAATGGTGAGATATCTAAAAATCAGCCTATTTACATCTGTGCCTGTTCATCCTTCAAAACTTCGTCAAAGAGGATACAACCATGCGGAGCTTCTGGCTAAAAATATGGCTGAAAAATTAAGAAGGCCCTACTCGAATTTGCTTACTAGAGTTAAGAAAACGAGCCCACAATATAAACTTGGAAAAACTGAAAGGGCAAGTAATATAAAAGGAGCATTTATTATGTCGCACAATATTGGGAATAGGCTTGAAAACAGTAATATTATATTGGTAGACGATGTGGCAACCACCTACTCAACCCTTCGTGAATGTGCTCATACTCTTAAAAAAAACGGAGCCGGAAAAGTGATTGCCGTAACCTTCGCAAAGGAAACCTAAATTACTACAGGATTGCAATTTTAAGGCTAATTTGATATAATACTAAGACTTGGGGTTTGCCCCGAGGTTTGAGGGGATGCATTGCATCGACAAGAATAGCTCTTTTAAAACTGCAAGCCGACAACTGATATCAAAGTCGTAAAAACGGTATCAAAAATAAATGCTGATAGTAATGTCAGTCGTCCAACTTACGCAGGTGCGTTCGCATTTGCTTAACTAAGACTGTTTATGTCACACTCCAATCTTAGCGGAAAGACATAGGCATAAA
>JAKAHW010000068.1 GCA_021825285.1 bacterium | reverse complement strand
ATACATCCACACAATTTTTTCGGCCGGTGTCTGGTTGCGTCTAAGGTATCTTCTTTTCTCTTTTTCGCTTGGCCTGTTAAAATGCCTCGTCATCTTTCCCTCCTTTCAAAATAATTCCCTCTCCTTTTGCAGGAGAGGGGTTGAAGCTTTAAATATTGACGTGCAAGAATTATCTTGAAAAAGAATATTTAATAAGCTAAGTTTTAATTGACCCGGGGAGAAGTAATTTGTTAAATCAAGCATAATCTAAAAAGTCAATCCTCATTTATCGGCCGCATATCTCTGTGTCATAAATATTTTCCGTTACTGTCTCTTTTGTTGGCGTTACAAAGTGTAGATTTACCGGGATTGGTCATTGCTTATAATTATATATTATTTGCACTGAAAAACAACTGTTCCAAGGGGCTAAATTGGGTTTTCAATCTTCTGTTTAGACAGCTTTAATCCTCGTTTCAAAAAAATATTCCCTGATTGCAGAAATTAATAATTGTTTGTCTCGAGAAAAATGAAACGAACGTTGCCGTGATCTTTGAGTGACGCGTGACAAGAAAAGAGTGACGCGTAACCAGTGACAAGTCCCGAGCTGATTGTGAATGGTGAGCGAAGCCGAACCACGAACCAGAGTCGAGGAACTTGCCCCGAGCGAAGTAGAGGAGTTTGCCCCGAGCGAAGTAGAGGAGTTTGCCCCGAGCGAATGGTGAGCAAGCAGTGAGCCTGCCGAACTGCTAGTCGAACCAGAGTCGAGGCGCTAGTCCCGAGCGAAGTCGAGGGACCGTTTCACATTTTAGAAGAACGAGACCACTTAGAGCAGGATTTGATTTGCTTTACGTTTCTTTAAGTGACAAAAAATGAAAATGAAGTGCCATATTGTCAAATGCAGGTCTCCTTTTGGAAACTTGAAACCACTTAGAGAAGGATGGGAATTACTTTAAGCATCTTCAAGTGACATAAAATGAAAATGAACTGTCATATTGTCACGTGCGGATCTCCTTTTAGAGAAATGAAATTTACTTTTTTGGTTTTAAGACGGCAAAAAATGAAAATGAAGTCTCCTTTTACTATTTGAGAACTTCCTTTTTAAGAAATGAAACGGGCTTTTTCAATTATGAATTTTGAATTCTAAATTCTGAATTCTCAGGGATCAATTAAAAATAATTTTACAAGGAGGTGATGGGGCAAGAAACAAAAAGTATCTCTCTTATATTCTTCTTTTTCAGTCAAACTGCGGAATTAACAATTTTATTAATTCTCAAAGAGGCATTGAAATGACGAAGGCAGAAAAAATTTTATTCACACTCTAAAGATTCTCTGAATTTAATATACCTTGTATCTCTTGTAGAGTCTTTCTACGAATTTTTTAAAATCCTCATTAAATGTCTCGTCTAAAAAATTATTCTTCTTGTAAAAAGTAAGGTGCGGCAGCAACAAACTTAATTCTACGGTTGAAAGCCATGGCTGGGAATCTCTTCTAAGAATAAAGATAGATTCCGAATAGAATAATGCTTTCTTTGCGAAGGCCACATATTTTGCAGTCCAATTTTCCGGTTTGGAAGCAAATATAGTATCTGTGAAATCTTGACTCTCTTTAGCCATCAGATCGTATTTTTCATATATCTCCATTGCCTTCTGTTCGCTTTGAAGTTCCAACGAACGGCTTACATTGCAATTGGAGACTATTATGCTTGATATTGCTATAACTGCGGCGAGCGCCGGAATAATCTCCATCAGAAATGCATATTTTGATTTTTCCTGCTTTACGCGGAGAATTTTCGGAAAGTAATTTTCAGATTTAGACATATAAGACACCTGTGATTTATTAATAAATTTATTACAGGATAAATTGGAATTACTTTCTGTTCAGGAATTGAATAGTAGTTGAATCAATTTAATGGAGCAGCAAAGGAGGTTTAACTATCTCAACTATCCGATCAGTTTTTTAACGATTTTATCTATCTCTTTCATCTCCTGAGAGAGATGCTTTTTAATCTCTACACGCAAACGCCCCAGATGCAATGCGGTAAGTTCTTTTTGAGGAGGATTATCTTTTAAGTATTGCGCCGCTTTTTTATGAGCCAAACCGCTTAACTCTGCCAATTTATTATGTTGCTCATCTTCTTCATTGTATTTGGGGAAATATATATCGAGGATTTTTTTGTGAATATTTCTGGCTCCGAATAATCCTTTTGATTGAAAGTCTTTCATTACTGTATTTGGGACTTGAGAATTCAAAATGGCACTCACATAGAGAGCTTCTTTTAAATCATTAAAGAGGATAAAATAATTAGCGTGATCTATAAATATTTCAAGCTCATAATTTTTTCTTATTGCTAAAGACGCACAAGCATCTGTTCCTCTCCCGTTATAAACAACAATGAAAGGTACGTTAAGATTTTGATCCGTTAACCCTTTTTGAAAATTCAGCCTCCCATTGCTTGTCATATCTTTAGATTTTTCAGTCCTTAATAAATTCCAAAAATTCTCAACATTTTTAAACCAACGCGAAGCATTTAGATAGCCCTCATTCATTAACTGATCTGAATCTAAAAGCCTAATTTCTTTATCAGCTAATTCATTTAATTTAGCGTCTATAGGAAGAACGACCAGATCAGGTTCAAATAAATTATATGGAAGCACATTTTTGCCGAGTGCCGTTCTAAAGATAAATCTGCTCTCAATTTTCCCGGAGAGTTCAACTGATTTCCAGGGTGCTTTGGCGTCCGTCTTAATAGCCTCGGAAGTTTTAATATTAATTATTCTTTCTTCAAAATCTTTAGGCATCTCCTGAGTAAGTTCAATAAAATAGAAGGAGCGGGGCACTATTGTGGCGCCCTGCCTAAAACTGTCGCGGTACGGATTTACTTTATCCTGCGTTTTATATTTTCTTTTTGTGAACGCAGAAGAGTTGCCCTGCTTGGTGTAGTACCATTTGGAAACAGATTCAGAGAGTATATTTTTTATTTTATTCAGTTTAATATTATGCTCGGGCAGGGCGGCTTCAAAAGTAATTCCATCCAATCCGCCCGCGGGCAAACTTCTTTTAGCGGAATCTTTCTCCTTTGAAGTAAATAAAACGGATGAAGGAACGCGGAACAAAGGAGAGACGCCTTCCAAATCCCAGATCTGTTTTATTCTAAATCCCTTTGCCCTGCCGCTTCTTGTATTATCGTGATGGTCTGCGCTGAAGAAACTTCTCGGAAGCACGAATGCAAGCAATCCGTTTTCCTTTAAGAAGTAGCTGCTGCAATAGGCAAGAAATATTGCGGCAATTTCGAGATGCGGAAAGTTAGCAACCCGTTCCGGTTTTACGTCATAATTATCCGCAAGATCATTCAGGATATTCTGATATTCTCCATTTTTAATTGTGCTGTATGTAAACCATGGCGGATTGCCGATGATATAATCAAATTTATTTTTAAGGAAGTACGGTTTGTAAAGATTCTGGACTATAAACTTCCAGATGCTGTCTCTCCCCTTTTCTTTTACTGTTCTCAGACTTTCATAAATTTTATAAAAATTATCAATTACAGTTTTATTAAGACCGCCGCTTTTTATTTGGCGGCGCAATATCGTCTCAAAAGTCTCCTGAGAAGCTTTCTGCTTATGAAAGGTCTGGTCTGCAAGTTCTTCCGCTGCTTCCAGAGCATCGTCGAAAGTCTTAACATCCTCAAGAATCTGAGAATTAAGCTCCAGAGTTTCCTTATCTATTGTCATCTTAAATTTCGAGCCGAAGAGATCCGTAACGCCATCCGGCGCAAGAAGTGTATTCGCCAGAATAACATTCAGGTGGATTGGAGATTTAGCATGTTTAATATCAGAACCGAGAGCCAGAAGAACGTTTGTCTTTGCAATCTGAACAGATAGAGGGTGTATATCTATTCCATATATGCCGGCATTCAATTCTTCGATGTTAATTTTAGGATTCAGTTCTCTGAAACGGTGGATGGCGGCAATAAGAAACGAACCGCTGCCGCAAGCAGGATCCAGAACCCTTTCCCCTTTCTTAAGAGAAAATTCTTTTAATATTCTTTCGCACAGCCAGTCCGGAGTATAATATTCACCAAGCGCGTGGCGCGTATCCAAATCTATCAGTTCCTGATAAACGCCCTTAAGAATATCTTCGTCTATATCGTTAAAGTCGAATGTGGAAATTTCTTGTGCGATCAGGCGGAATACTTTTTTAAGAGAATTAAAATTTCTTTCGTTTTTTATCCAGTGGAAAAAATCGTCGTCCACAAAATTTCCGATATTATAGCGGTGAAAGATGGATCCGTCTATAATTCCCTTCATTTCGATGTCGTCGATAAAATCGTCGTTGGATACGACCGCATAGGCGAGCATTTTAGAAAAAACGCTAAGATATGTATGTATTATAAAATTATTTTCATCGGCATCGTATTTTCCATAAGCGATGCTTAAAAATTTGCTCCATTGTTCATACGAAACCTGAACCTCTCCGAATTTTTTAACGCTGTTAAAATGCGAAGACATTCTGCGGAAAGATTCAATAAAAACATTGCTCTGGTAACCGAATGCTTCTTCTATTCTCTTAAGTGTTGCTTTCTGTTTTTCTTCTTTAAAGAGAAACCGGTCTATCCAATAATAAAAATCCTCCGCGTTTTGTTCATTCAGAGAAAATGAGGCGCTTTTAATTTCATTAAGAATTAATTTGTCTTCAGTAAGAGAATCCAGTTTATCCAGGCAGCTTACTTCAGGCGCAAAGACTTTCCATGTGAGACAGTCTGAAGCTATGAGAGTAAAATTATAACCTTCGCCCGCATTAAATTGACCTAGCAGATAACCGGCAAGCTGCTCTTTGGCGTGATTAATGGAGATTTTTAAGTCGTTTTCAAATTCAATAATAATTTTATTATAAAGAGTGTCTGCTCTTCCTTTATGAAGCTTATCTTTTCGGGGGATTTCTAGAATTGATTTTTCTGCACCAAGTGTAATCTGGTCTATAATTTTCTGAATTTCTTTATCGCTTCCGTAAAGCCGGTTAAGCAGATCTTTGAGGGCTTCTTTTTTGGGAGTCTCTTTATTTGCAGACTTAACAATATTATAATAATTCTTTATCAGATTCAGTTTAACGGCATTCATGGCGGCAAGAGATAGATTTAGCAGATAACATACTTCACACGCATTTTCTAATTTCAATTTAATATAAATTAATTAGAAAATATAGTTTATCTAAATCATGATATGTATCTTAACTCAAACCCGCGGTCTGTGGAAAGAAATAAACGGCGCAGCGGATGGATGAACTTTTATCTTATTTGATCTCCAACAATTGATTTTATCCATTTATTTTTTATTTTAAAAACAAAATCTTCCCCATTTAAACTATCTATCGAGGGACAGTGAACTTATTATGTAAATCTTGCGGGGAAGAGATCGAACCCGGCTGGGACACATGCCCGAATTGTCTGGCGCCTATTATCATAGTCAATACCTGTCCGGTTTGCGGAAGAGAGCTTAAAGAGAGCTGGAAAATTTGTCCCACCTGCAAAACATCGACCGGAAGCACCGTTACAAAGAACAACACGCCCACCAACGGTTTTACAAACGGAACTGCAAACAATTCACATTCGCACGATTCGCTGGCAAGCGCGCAGGCAATGAACTATGTTGAATTAAGCATAGGTGATAAAATTGCCGACCGCTATATCATTAACAAAAAGATAGGACAAGGGGGCTTCGGAAGGGTATATCAGGTATACGATCAGCTCACAGACAAAACGATGGCCATAA
>JAKAHW010000067.1 GCA_021825285.1 bacterium | reverse complement strand
TAAATTTGCTCCGAGAAGGCCTTGATTTGCCCGAAGTTTCGTTAATCGCGATAATGGACGCTGACAAAGAGGGATTTCTTCGCAGTAAGACATCTTTGATACAAATTATGGGACGAGCTGCGCGAAGAGTAGGTTCACGTGTACTTTTATACGCTGACAACGAAACAGGTTCGATGAGGGAAGCAATTGCCGAGGTAGAAAGAAGACGTGAAAATCAACTCAAATACAATAAAGAGCATGGAATTACACCGAAAACTGTTGAAAAAGCAATACGTGCGAAGCTAATTGAAAGAGAAGACGTATTAGAAGACCTGAAGCCGTTGCTTAAAAAAGAGGTCTTGCTTCCGGATGAAAAGGATCGAGTGATACGTGAATTGAGAAAAGAAATGAAGTCGGCAGCAAAACAACTGGACTTTGAAACGGCATCTCTCTTACGTGATAAAATCAGATATCTGCAGCAAAATTAATTATGAAAAAGGGGCCTTTTGAAGTATTGAATTCGAAAATTGTTTATAAAAATCCTTGGATTACTGTCAGGGAAGATGAGGTAAAGCGCTCTGATGGGGAAAATGCCATTTTTGGAGTTGTTGAGTATGGCCAAGGGGTAAGCATATTAGCAATTGACGAAGATAATAAAGTTTGTTTAATACGTGAATATATGTATGCTATCGATAGTTATGAAACAATGTTGGTTTCCGGAGGAGTTGATGAAAATGAGACACCGCTTGTAGCTGCAAAACGGGAATTATTAGAAGAAATTGGCCTACAATCTGATAAATGGATAAATTTAGGAATAGCACATCCTTTGACAATGGTAATCAAGTCGCCATTTAATATGTTTTTAGCCTTGGGATGTAAAAAAGTAGCGCATGGAGAGAAGGAAATTAAAATTGTTAAACGCACTTTTGACGAGGTTTTAAAAATGGTAGAAAGTGGTGAGATATCTCATTCCGGGACGTTAAGTACAATTTTCAAAGCCAAACTCCGCCTCGACTTCAATAAATAGCAGATACTATTCCTTGAATTCCTCATGCGTTATCGGCTATAATAATACGTTTAAATTTAATCTATTAATATGCAGGACAAAATAATTATAAAAGGCGCACGAGAACATAACCTCAAGAATATTGATTTGGAAATTCCTAAGTACAAATTGGTTGTTTTTACGGGGCTTTCAGGTAGCGGTAAAAGCTCTTTGGCTTTTGACACGATTTACGCTGAAGGACAGCGACGTTATGTAGAGAGTTTATCAAGCTACGCCAGGCAGTTTCTTGGAATAATGAAAAAGCCTGATGTTGACCTTATCGAAGGTCTCTCCCCATCAATTTCAATTGACCAAAAATCGACATCCCACAATCCCAGGTCTACTGTCGGAACGGTAACTGAAATATACGATTACCTCCGATTATTGTTTGCGCGAATTGGACACCCACATTGTCCGAATTGCGGAACGGAAATTTCCCATACAACCAAAGAAAAAATAGTTGAGGATATTTTTAAGACATTTTCAAGTTCAGCTCCCACCAGAATTATGATTTTGGCCCCAATTGTTAAAGGGAGAAAAGGAGAATACCTTGATTTGTTTAAAGATTTGCGCAAGCGCGGATTTCAATGGATAAGAATCGATGGAAGAATTTATGCGCTCAATGAGGATTTAGTTTTGATTAAAACGAATAAACATACTATTGAGGCTGTGATGGATAAGCTGACAATAACTGGTAAAGACAAGGATCTGGAAGAAACGAGGAAAAGGCTTACAGACAGTATTGAGCAAGGTTTAGCTTTGGGAAATCAAGAAGTAGTCGTCGCAAAAATCCTCGATAAAGGCTTTTCAATTCCGGAAAAGCCGAAAGAAATGGAAGATAAGCTTTGTTCTGAAAAGTTTGCATGTCCCAATTGCGGAACATCAGTCCCTGAAATAGAACCAAGGATTTTCTCGTTTAATTCTCCATACGGAGCGTGCCCAAACTGTAAAGGACTAGGCGTGATTTATGCAATTGATGAGGACAGGGTTTTGTCTCCTGAGCTTACGATATCCGAGGGTGGAGTCGTAATTTTTTCGGACATATCTGAAAAAGAAACATGGCAAACAAGAACCATAAAACAAGCTCTTGAAGACAACGATGTACCAATGAACGTTTCAATCAAAAATCTTACGCTTGACCAGAAAAACATACTTTTGTATGGGACAGGCGACAAGATGTATGAAGTTGCGGGGCGCAATAGGTTTGGAGAAAAAACCAAAATTTATGAAGAATTTCATGGAGTTGTAAATTTTCTGCTTGAAAAATACAACACTTCTGACTCGGAAATAATTAAACGCGAAATAGAAAAGTATATGACGACTGTCGAATGTGAGGAGTGTCATGGAGCAAGACTTAAAAAAGAGGCAGTCGGGGTAACTATTTATGATAAATCAATTGTGGAAGTGTCTAATTTGAGCATAGATAGATGTTTTGAGTTTATTTCCACTCTTTCTGAAAAGATTACTCCAAAAGAGAAAGAAATCGCAAGAATTATTTTGCGCGAAATAGTACTACGTATTAAATTTCTTGTAGATGTTGGGCTATCCTACCTAACTCTTTCAAGAAATGCTCAGACACTTGCCGGAGGAGAAGCCCAAAGAATCAGACTCGCATCCCAAATTGGAAGCGGATTGTCAGGTGTTTTATACGTTCTGGATGAGCCTTCGATCGGCCTTCATCCCAGAGACAACTCAAAACTCATAAATACTTTAAAAAGGCTTAGGGATTTGGGCAATACTGTCATAGTTGTCGAGCACGATAAGGAGATAATGGAGGAATCAGATTATATTTTTGATATAGGACCAAAAGCAGGTGAACATGGCGGGGAAATTGTTTCAAAAGGCACAATTTCTGAGATTAAAGAAGACCCAAACTCCATAACCGGGGTGTATCTTTCGGGAAAAAAGAAAATTAAAGTTAAGAGAAATGGTCAATCAAAGGAAAACGGAGCCTTGAAAATAATTGGAGCAAGAGAGAATAACCTTAAAAACATAGACGTAGAATTTCCGCTAGGTAAATTCATATGTGTAACGGGAGTTTCAGGAAGCGGGAAATCAACCCTTATAAATGACATTTTGTTTCACGCAGTTGCCCAAAGAAAGAATCCGTTTCATAGACAAAAACCGGGAGAACACGACGGAATAATCGGGGACGATTTGATAAAGCGCGTGTTTATGATTGACCAAGACCCAATTGGAAGAACTCCGAGGTCAAATCCGGCTACTTATACCGGCGCGTTTAATTACATAAGGGATATTTTTGCCAACACAAGGGAAGCAAGGATTAGAGGTTATGGGCCCGGGAGGTTTTCTTTTAATGTTAAGGGTGGACGCTGTGAGACTTGCGAAGGAGAAGGGCAAATCAAAATAGAGATGCAATTTTTGCCGGACGTATACATCCAATGCGAATCATGCAACGGAAAAAGATACACAAAAGATACGCTGGAAATTGATTTTGAAGGGAAAAATATTGGTGACATCCTTGACATGAGCGTTGAAGAAGCAAGTAAGTTCTTCTCATTTCACGAAGGTCTTGCTTCACGCTTAAACACGATGATGGAAGTGGGACTCTCATATATTAAGCTTGGCCAGTCTGCAACCACTTTATCAGGAGGGGAAGCCCAAAGGATAAAACTCGCATCCGAACTCTCAAAAAAAGGTGCCGGGGGAAGTCTATATTTGCTTGACGAGCCTACAACCGGACTTCATTTTTCTGATTTAGAGAAGCTTTTAAATGTGCTTATCCGTTTGGTTGAAAAAGGAAATACCGTTGTTGTTATAGAACATAATCTTGATATTATTAAGAATGCTGATTATATAATAGATTTAGGCCCTGACGGTGGAGATAACGGAGGTAAAGTTGTTGCGTTTGGAAAACCATCCGAAATAGCTAAAAGCTCTACATCTCAAACCGGCCTTTATTTAAAAAAAGAAATTACATGAAATTTAAGATAATTCTTCTTCTCCTCTTTTTCTTATTTTTCCCCAAGCATACCTACGCAGATTCGGATTTTGAAATTTCAACAAATACTACATATGCCGTCCAAGAAACCGGAAATACACGCTTTTCACAAACAATAGAAATCACTAATAAAAAGGATTTTATTTACACTCCCTCATACAGTCTTACCACCGGTTTGAAGGATATTAAGAACGCATCTGCGTATTCGGATGGAAGTGCGCTCACAACTGTCGTTTCAAACAATAAAGATGGAACCAAAACTCTTGAAATAACATTTGATAAAAAAATAGTTGGAGTAGGAAAGAGCAATAAATTTACCCTAGGCTTTGATACGCCTGAAATTGCTAAAAAAGAGGGAAATACTTGGGAAATAGATGTTCCCGGACTTTCAAATCCTGATGATTATCTTTCCTATAATGCTACCCTAACTGTCCCGAAATCTTTTGGAAGACCTTCAATTACAAAACCTCTTAAGGAAATAGTCGGACAAAATTCATTTACGTTTTCAAAACGGGACATTGGAAGATCGGGAATATATGTATTATTTGGCCAGGCGCAGTATTACAAATTAAACCTAAAATATCATCTCTCAAATTCAA
Source organism: bacterium (assembly GCA_021825285.1). The sequence continues at coordinate 1,190 of JAKAHW010000067.1, read as the reverse complement.
ATTTATTTAAGGTCAAGACTGAGGTGGCTTTGCCTCCTGACACATCATATCAGGATGTAAGAATTTCAAAAATAACGCCGCAGCCTTCCGATGTCTATGAAGATGAGGATGGAAATTGGTTGGCCGTATATACACTTAATCCAAATTCAAAAATTACCATAGATGTGGATATGATAGCCAAGGTTTACCCTGAATCTCAAAAAAGTGAGAAAACGAATCTTTCTTATAAAAATAGTGATACTTATTGGCAGGTAGGAGATTCTGAAATAAAAAAACTTGGGCAAGATTTAAAAACTCCCGACAAGATTTACGAATACGTAGTCTCCAAGCTTTCTTATAATTACGGCAAGGTATCATCGGAAAATATACGTTTAGGCGCCAAGAATTCCTTACTAAAACCAGCTTATGCGGTTTGTCTTGAATTTACCGACTTGTTTGTTGCACTTGCCCGTGCAGCAGGCATAAAAACGCGGGCAGTTGAAGGATATGCATATACCGAGAACAGCAAGCTAAGGCCGGTTTCACTTATTAAAGACGTGCTTCACGCTTGGCCGGAATATTATTCTGAAACCCAAAAAAAGTGGATTATGGTAGATCCTACATGGGGCAATACTACTGCCGGGATGGATTACTACAATAGTTTTGACTACAACCATATAGCTTTCGTGATAAAAGGAAAGAGTAGCACATACCCTGTTCCCGCAGGAGGCTATAAGACGGATAAAGAATCAAAAGACATATCTGTCTCTTTTGCTGATCCAAACGAATTTTACAATCAAGGAAGAGTAGAGCTCTCTGAAAAATTTCCGGATAGCTCCTTTTCGTTCTTCCCGCTAGAAGGTTACGCGATTATAAAAAACAACAGCAACCATAGGTACGAACCGTCTGTCCTAACCGTCAAGTCTTCGTTATTTAGTGGTTATAGGTTCTATGATGTTTCCGCAATACCTCCTTATGGTGAACAAAAAGTTCTTATTTCTTTTCCAAAAACTAAATTTTTGACAAACGAATTACATAAAGTTACAATTCAGTTCAACGGAAATTCGGTTCAAAAACAGGTAAGGATTACCATGTTCCCCGATTTCTTTTGGATAATTTTAGGAGGAGGAATTTTAATTGGATCTACAATTATTGCAACATTTACCGTCAAAACCTGGCGCCTATATTTTCAAAAACGATGAAGGCGTAGT
>JAKAHW010000066.1 GCA_021825285.1 bacterium | reverse complement strand
CTGTATGAGGGAATACGATTCCATCTCTGATTGGAATTACCGGAATTAATTTAGTTTTTGCTTTATCAGATAAATGTATCATAAAACGTTAGCAGTCTACCAGATAATTTGCTAAAAGTCAATACTTTTTTCAAAGATAAATTCTCCCCTTTTGGTGGAAAATGACTTCTAAATTGAGGGTAAATAACACTATAAACTAAAAAAAATCCCGAGTCAATAAGAAAAAGGTAAGAATTAAGCAGGATTATTTATGTAAGCCTTTTTCTTTTGTTCCAATAAGAAAATAGCAAGAAACCTAACAACATTTTCTTTTGTTCCAATAAGAAAAAGGTGAGAATTAGGAACCAAAAATTTTACCTCTGTTTGCTATAGAATTACCCAAACTATATTCTCCCAGTATTTTTGTTTTACCTGGATGGCAAACTGAATTTGCTGTAATTAGATTTACTTTTTCGGCTATAAATTCTCCAAGCTCTATTTCTTTAAGATCTCTGATTTTTTCAACAAATGCATCATTTGGTTGAGTTGTATAGCGGAAAATTGTGCTTGAACCAAGAACCACTTCCGAAGCATATTTTTTGTCATCTGGGGCTCCAGCTCTTTCAAGCTCCTGACGTAATTCCAAAACCAAATCGCCAAAACTCTCATCTGTATATGCAGGGATCGCCAGACTCGTCGGAAGTTCAAATAATCCTTTCAGATGAAATTTGATTGAGCTATGTTTTGGAATAACTTTTTCAAATACTTCCTTTGCTCTCTCTATTTCTTCGTCACCAAAATGAGGAGGATTATTTATTACTCGGATATTTTGGATTGTAACATGAAAGGATTCTGGAGGGTAAAAATATTGCCTATTATCCAAAGCTCGAAGAGGTTCAACAACCTTATCTATTATGTTTGAGCGAATTAAGCTCGAGACAAAAGCAACACTTGTCAGGCAAATTTGCTCATCATTTGCAAAGTCAGCAACCGGCACAACAATCGTCGAAGGTGTTTCCCCTCTTTTAAAGGCTTCTTCAATATTCCTGATATTTTCCTTCTGCTTATCTTGATAATTCATTTTTCTAAAACAGCCCGTTGCTTTAAGAAGTCTTGGAACAATCCTTTCTCTTCTACCAATTTATCAAATGACCCTTCTTGGGCAATTTTACCTTTATCAAAAACCAGTATCCTGTCACAATTCTTTAACGTAGTTAATCTGTGGGCGATTTGAATTATGGTCTTACCTTTAAAGATTTTTTCAATATTTTTCTGGATTATTGCTTCGTTTGTATTGTCCAATGCAGATGTAGCTTCATCAAGTATAATTAGCTCAGGTGTCAGCAACATAACTCGTGCAAGAGCTATTCTTTGCCGCTGCCCTCCACTTAAATTGTTTCCATTTTCTGAAACTTTACCGTTAAATCCACCAAGACTTTTTTCTATTTCATTATATATTCTTGCATTCTTTGCAGTCATAATTAGCTCTTCTTCATCGACATCTCTTTTCAACCCATAAATAATATTTTCCTTTATACTTCCTGAGAATATAAATGGCTTTTGAGGCACATAAGCAATTTCTTCAGCTATTTCCTCTCTGGTTACAAATGAAAGATTTTTCCCGAAGAGATATATTTGTCCTTTGTACCCATGTGTCAATTCTGCGAGTAAATGGACAAAGGTTGTCTTGCCTCCCCCAGAAACTCCGACAACACCAACCCACTCTCCTTTTTTGATTGTCAAATTCACATCATCCAATATTCCGTTCTTTTCATTTTCCGAATATGAAAAAGATAGATTTTTTGTTTCGACTACTGAATTATTTTTTTTAGCTTCTCCTTTGGAAATTGCCTCTTTTATAAAGGAACTATCAATGGGTTGGTTTAACAAATCATATAAATCGTTCACTTGTATGGAACTTTCATGGGCTTGATCAAGAATTCTGTGAATTTCCCTAAGAGGATTGACAATACTTATAAAAAGAATCGAATAAACAAGAATATCACCCCTGGAAATAATGCCTTGTGACGCAAAATAAACTGAAAGTACAATGACCAGAATATAGAAAAATCCTTCATTTAGATATTTTGCGGAATCAAATAATGTCATATAAATATGATGCTTAATTTCTATTTTTCTAAGACGTTCTGAGATTTGTTCAATTTTGGTTACTTCATATGAAGTTGTATCTAAGACACGAATAGTTTCAACTCCTCCCAACATCTCAACTACTTTTCCATCGATCTCCTCTTTGCCACGAAGAAGCGACACTCGAATCCCTTTTTGAGATGATATCTGTTTAACAATTAGGTAAAGACTGGCCGGAATAACAAGAACCATTATTGTAGCTATAATAGGTTTTTGATAAAGTGCGATAGCAATAGCGGCAACGGCAGTAAAGAAAATTGGCGCAAATTCTAAGAATGAAAGCTTAACAATCTTTATTAATCCCTGAATTGAACGGAATATTCTACCGTGTAAAGAACCTATTTGATTCTGATACAAAAAATTCTCTATGTCTGTTTTTAAAAGCCTTTCTATAACCTTGACTGTCTGCTCTTTATCAGCATGTGTTGCGATATTTTCTATCAAATATTTTCTGACTATTGTCAATGCTTCCCGCATAAGAATCACAATAACGATAAATAGTATGAAAGGGGCAACGGAAACAAATTCTATATTTGAAACGCCAATTAGATTATCCACCAACCTACCCAGAATGAGCGCAGGAAGGTTTGTTAAAAAACCGGTAACAAACATGATAAATGTCGCTACTGCCAAACCTTTTTTTTCTTTCTGGTCAAGCAATTGTATTGCTCGTTTTATACCGGTTATAATTTCTTTAAGTTCTTTATTCATTTTCCTAGATAATCAAATCTTGGGACCTCTTTACCGTTAATTTTAACCTTTTCCAAAAACATTTTTAATGGTCTTACCCATATCGAGTTTTTACCGAATCCATCCTCGTACAACCCTTTGTATATCACCACTTCTTCCAAACTTTCACTATCCCTTCCAACTCCAATAACTTCATATTCGTGGCCTTTGTAATGCCTGTATCTGCCAAGTTTCAAACTATCCATATAATCATTATACAACTGCTCTTGACCTGATTTGCTTTTTGTGAAATATTGAAGATATGGACGAATCCGCTCCGGAAGCTGAAGAGCCTCCAACCATTGAAGCCCCGGCGATTCCCCAATATGAGGAAGTGAATGCTATTATCGGCAATTTAGAAGGAAGGGATATCCACGCGCATTTTATTAGAAGAAAGTTCAATAATTTAAATCTTCTTAATTATGACCCTGATGGTCCATCTTTGAAGCCTGAAGAAGGGCTTGGGGAGTTAAAAAATCCTCCCTTTCCCATTGCAATGTGGGAAATATTAAAAGCAGGAGGAGAAGGAGTAAAAGACCTCTCTCTCGTCGGAGGACCAAAACTTCCTCCAAGAAAAGTTTTGTCTTCCCGACCCTATGAAATCTTTACTGATGAACAAAACGGAAGAGCTTATGTTAAATTTCTCCAATATCAAGAGCCTGATACCCAGTCAAATAATTTTATAACAAGAAGACATTTCCAAGGGGAGAAACACCAAGGGTGGACGGGAAATGAAATAAAATCCATAGTAACCGTAATATGGACGAAAGGAATCGGTCCTGTAGTTGAACCTACTTTTCGAAGAGGTGTTCAAGGCTTAGGACTTAAAGAAGAATTCGCGAAAGCCGAAAGGATTTTAAATGACCCGGAAAAGAAAAAAGAAATAGACGACTATGTTGCATCAATTAGACCTAAAGTTGATCAAGTTTTAGAAGAGGCAAGAAGAGAAAAAGTTGTTCCTATAACCTCTACTCCTGCTCCTCAGAAAGTTGCCGCATAAAATGCTAAAATAAGTTAATGGCAAATCAAAAAAACCACAACGAGAACCAAACTTCCGCTCATAAATTAAATTGGCTTAGGGCATCGGTCTTGGGAGCAAATGACGGAATTGTTTCGGTTGCAGGACTTGTTATGGGAGTTGCAGGCGCAACCACCTCCTCAACAGCCATTCTTACTGCAGGACTGGCAGGAATTGTCGCAGGCGCAATTTCAATGGCGGCAGGAGAATATGTTTCGGTAAGCAGTTCCCGCGACACCGAAAAAGCGCTTCTTAAGAAAGAGCATTGGGAGCTTCAAAATAATCCAAAAGAAGAGCTCGAAGAACTTACACAAATATATCAATCAAAAGGCTTGACGCGAAAAACAGCCGAAATGGCAGCAAAAGAAGTTTCAGAAAGTGACGTTATGGCCGCTCATGCCCATATGGAGCTAAACATTGACCCAAACAATCTTACGAGTCCTTGGCACGCAGCTTTTGCTTCGGCTTCTGCATTCTTGCTTGGCTCTCTCATCCCTCTTTTCGCAATTATTATTCCGCCTCAAGAAATTAAAATTCCAGTTGCCTTCATTTCTGTTTTAGTTGCCCTTGCAATAACCGGATTTTTAAGCGCAAAAGCAGGAGGCGCAGGAGTAAAACGTGCAATAATAAGAGTCGTACTTGGAGGAGCACTGGCTATGACAGTGACATATGGCATCGGACGACTTTTTGCAATTTCAGGAATTTAACTATCTGGTAAGCAAGACCAATAAAGCTACTGCGGAAAAAGTTATAACAAAAAAGACTCCGAGTGTGTAAGTAAGCATTGCCAAAGCCTCTTTCTTTTTCCCATCAACATACATTTGTGCGGGTTTCCCAAAAATCAAAAATCCGGTCAAAGCTGCTGAGAAAACAAAAAGAAGAAGCAAGGCAATAGGAGCAAGAATTGTGTTGACACGACCGAGTTTTATTTGGGAACCGTAGAACATGAAGGAAGCAACTGCGACTACATAAGCGGCGGTAGCAACCGCATTAACATAGCTCTCTTCCTAATCTCCTTCACAAGAATATTATATCTCTAATTTATCTACTTTGCTGCGGGCACTAAACGACATTAGAACCATTTTAGCTTCGTAAAACTATCTTCGTGCTATCATTGTTTAGTCAATTAGACAATCTTGTGTTTGCTCATTAATTTGTGGATTCGTTGAGGATTATCGAACTGTATTACGTTATTAATAGCCCTTAAGCTGCTTGGAAAAGTTATCGAAGTTAGTATAGAGGACTGTTCTCATGCCAAGTTTTTCTGCTGCTTCAATACTTGCTATATTGTCGTCAACAAATACACATTCTGTTAGCTCTACACCTAGTCTTTGGGCACATATGCTATAAATCTCTGGATTAGGTTTTACAATACTTGCTTCATAAGAAACAGTTATGGCATCAAACAGAACATCTATTTTGTCACGATATATTATTGCTATTTCTTCTTTCCCTGCATTAGAAAGTAAACCTATTTTGTATCTTGTTTTTAATTTCTTGATGAAATCTATGAGTTGCTGATTAAACACAAGCTCTTGGTCTATTTCAGCTTGTATTTCACTAGCCGGTATTCCTATTATTCCTTCGAGCCTTGTGAAAAACTCTGCTCTTGGTATTTCACCCAGATCAATTTGTAAGTTTAGTTTGTCTAAAGATGTAGAATCTGTACCAAAAAGTTCCTCGTGCCTTTTGAAAAAATGTCCTGTTGCCTGAGGATATAAAACCCCAAAACAATCAAATACGATGGCTTTAATCATGAGGAAAGTGTATCATAAGTTCGAACGTCCAGGAAGGTTGCTATTCAGAAAGATTAATTTGACAAGCTAAACTACGCTTGCTGGGAGACTAGGATTCGAACCTAGGTAAATAGATCCAGAATCTATTGTCCTACCGCTAGACGATCTCCCAATATCTGCCTATTTTAC